>NZ_JAVFVX010000660.1:0-224 GCF_033441795.1 Streptomyces sp. ADMS
GGAGGCGACGATGCCGAAGTCGGGGTGGCGGCCGACTGCGATGTCGGGAAGCGGGTCGTGCTCGGGGGTGGGCATGGCGGATCCATCCGGTGCGGGTAGGGGGAGAGGGGTGGTCTAGGACGGGGATGGTTCTGCTGGTGCGGGACATGGCGGGGCTCCAAGCTGGGCAGCGGTCAGCGACCGGGTGCGGACGAGGGTCGGGCGGGAGGCAGGGCGGGACGTAC
>NZ_JAVFVX010000661.1:0-224 GCF_033441795.1 Streptomyces sp. ADMS
GCCTTGGGCACCAGTGTGAGTGCCTCGACCGTGCCGGTGCCGGTGCCGGTGCCGGCACCGGTGGTGCCGGTGGTGCCGGTGGTGCCGGTGGTGCCGGTGGTGCCGGTGGTGCCGGTGGCGGTGGTGCCGGTGCCGGTGGCGGTGGTGCCGGTGCCGGTGGCGGTGGTGGCGGTGGTGGCGGTGGTGGTGGTGGCTTCCGTGTGCGTCTCAGCCATCGATGGCCT
>NZ_JAVFVX010000662.1:0-223 GCF_033441795.1 Streptomyces sp. ADMS
CTTGTGCACCGTGGTCATCAGCTTGCGGTCCGAGTCGAAGGGGAACTCGGTGACTCGCGGAGCCGCAGCCTCCTCTACGCCGAGGTCGAGACCGGCCTTGGCCGCGACGACGAGCAGCGCGCCCTCCGTGCTGTCGCCGAGCACCCGCCAGTGCTGCACGCCGTCGGGCGGGACAAGCCGGGCGTTGCAGCACAGGACCGCCACCCGGAGCAGCTCGCGCACC
>NZ_JAVFVX010000663.1:0-223 GCF_033441795.1 Streptomyces sp. ADMS
GCGGTTGTGCGGGTCCGGGGCGGCGGGCCGAGTCGCTGCCGGAGGTCCGGTCCGAGCGCCGGTCCGGTTGGCCGCAGACTTGGCGCGGCCGGTGCCGGCCTGCGGGCGTCGAGTGGCTTCGCCCGGGTGGGCGGGGAGCTGGGCGAGGCGACGCAGTCGCCAGACCAAGACGTCGTTCACGTCCTCGGCCGTGTCGAGTTCGCGCATGGCGATGGCCTCCTGC
>NZ_JAVFVX010000664.1:0-223 GCF_033441795.1 Streptomyces sp. ADMS
GCGGTTGTGCGGGTCCGGGGCGGCGGGCCGAGTCGCTGCCGGAGGTCCGGTCCGAACGCCGGTCCGGTCGGCCGCAGACTTGGCGCGGCCGATGCCGGCCTGCGGGCGTCGAGCGGCTTCGCCCGGGTGCGCGGGGAGCTGGGCGAGGCGTCGCAGTCGCCAGACCAGGACGTCGTTCACGTCCTCGGCCGTGTCGAGTTCGCGCATGGCGATGGCCTCCTGC
>NZ_JAVFVX010000665.1:0-222 GCF_033441795.1 Streptomyces sp. ADMS
AACCAGTGACCTCTTCCGTGTCAGGGAAGCGCTCTCCCGCTGAGCTAATCGTCCTTGGAGGTGGAGACGGGATTTGAACCCGTGTAGACGGCTTTGCAGGCCGTTGCCTCGCCTCTCGGCCACTCCACCAGGAGTGCGGGGGTTCGGGAAGATCCCCCTCTTCCTGCGAGCGGACGACCAGGTTCGAACTGGCGACCTCAACCTTGGCAAGGTTGCGCTCTA
>NZ_JAVFVX010000666.1:0-221 GCF_033441795.1 Streptomyces sp. ADMS
TGACTGGTACTAATAGGCCGAGGGCTTGTCCTCAGTTGCTCGCGTCCACTGTGTTGGTTCTGAAACCACGAACAACCCCATCCCTGTGGTCACGGGGATGGTGCGGTTGATGTTGTTTCACCGTGTTTCGGTGGTCATAGCGTGAGGGAAACGCCCGGTTACATTCCGAACCCGGAAGCTAAGCCTTACAGCGCCGATGGTACTGCAGGGGGGACCCTGTG
>NZ_JAVFVX010000667.1:0-220 GCF_033441795.1 Streptomyces sp. ADMS
ACTGGCCCGTACGTTGCATGACTTCGCGGATGATGTGTCGGATGCGTTGCGGTTGATCAAGGGGATGGCGTCGGAGAACGAGACGCTGGAGTGGGCGGGCAGGACCGCCGAGGTGTTCCAGGACGAGTTCTCGGATGTGCCGAAGAACCTGAAGAAGCTGAAGAGGTCGTACGACCTGTGCGGCGACGCGCTGGTGGACTACTGGCCGAAGTTGGAGCGG
>NZ_JAVFVX010000668.1:0-219 GCF_033441795.1 Streptomyces sp. ADMS
CGCTCTCCTGGACCCGGCCACCCAGACCCCGGGCCACTGGACCAAGGCCACCCGGCAGTCGCCGCCCGTGGAGTCCCCGGGCCCCACCAGCGTCGTACACCCGCCCGACCCGGCAGACCCGGCCGCCGCACAGCGAGAGGGTTCGGACGGAACCGACTCGTTGCTGTCGGCGCGGACCCTGATGGCGGGTCCGTCGGGTGCGGGGCAGGGGCGGAACTG
>NZ_JAVFVX010000669.1:0-218 GCF_033441795.1 Streptomyces sp. ADMS
CTGGTGATCCGGTCCAGGTCGTAGAAGGCCGGCACATGGCCGGACCGGGTGAGGGCGTGCAGACGATCCTGGTGGACGGCGACCGCGTTGTTCGTAACGACGAGGCTCGATCGGATATGCATCGCCGAGCGCAGGAGCGGGTCCTCGACGGGTCGGCGGACCGCGAGGGTTTCCAGCGCGTCGATGGGGCGGCCCCAGGCTTTCTCGATCATCGCGTC
>NZ_JAVFVX010000066.1:0-44400 GCF_033441795.1 Streptomyces sp. ADMS
AACTGCAACGCGGCGGCCGCAAGGTCGCCATGGTCGGCGACGGCGTCAACGACGCCCCAGTGGGTCACGTATCGAACAGCGGTCACTTCGCGCGGCACACGGGCCACTGCAAACGAGCCGGTCGCCGGCCCCGGCGAACTATTCGCGCAGCGGACTGCGCAGCGGATTCGGCAGGGGCAGGTACCGGGCGTCCGCCCCGTCCGCGCCCGTCCAGCGCAGCAGCAGGTTCGTCTTGCCGGGGAGGGTGGGCGCGGTGAGCAGGGCGGCGGCCTCGGGGAGTCCGAGGCGGCGGCTCTGGCGTTCGAACTCGGTGCGTACGGCGGGCCACGGGTCGTGGTCCGGGTGATGCTCGCGCAGGGCTTCGGCGACCTCGACGAGGTGGTTGACGACCAGGCAGTACACCAGCCGTTCCCACCCGGCCGCCCGGCTCACCTCCGGCAGCAGTTTCACGCCCTCCGCGTCCCGGAACAGCGCCTGTACGGGCATTCCGGCGGCGTCGACGGCGATCAGGCAGTTCTGCAGGTGCGCCTCGATGACGACGCCGTGCCGTGCGAACAGTTCGAGGGCCGGGGGTACGACCGCCCGCAGGTACGCCGTCCACCAGGCGCCGGGGTCGCGGAGGCCGGCCGGCGGAGTGCCGTCGAGGCCCTCCACCAGGGCGGCGGCGAGCAGGGGGGTGGCACCGGGGACGACGTGGTCGTGGAGGCCGTCCCGGACGATTACCGCCAACTCCTCGAAGGCGAAGTCGGCGGTGCGGTAGCCACGGTCGCTCAGCCAGACGCCCGGGGTTCGGGCGGCGGCGGCCACCGCGGAGTCCGTGCGGCGCAGTTTCAGCAGGTCGTGGCGCCAGAGCCGGCGTACGTCGTTCGTGATCCGCACGTCGAGGCTGAACTTGACGAAGAGATCGCGCTCGGGCGCGTACAGCGTGCGGACGGCAGCCGTGGGCCAGGTGTCGAACGTGGTCGTGCCCAGCCGGATCAGCCGGCCGTCCGCGAAGGCGTCCGTGAGGGTCGGGCCGACGAGGTCGAGCTGCCAGGGGTGGGCGGGCAGCGGCCGGTAACCGGGCGGGGCCGTGCCGAAGGCGTCCAGGGCGGACACGTCGCCTTCTTCGGCCAACGCGTCCTCGCGCACGCCGAGCAGCACCAGCGGGAACGCGGCGTACGCCTCGGGCGCGTACGGCAGCCAGCGCGCGACCGGGCCGCCGCCGCGCGCCTTGGGCGCCGGGTGGTAGGGGTGCCCGGTGAGGAGGGACTGCTCGGAGCGCCGGTAGGGGTCGTCGGGCGGGGTGACACCGTCGCGGGCGGTGAGGATCGCGGCGACCGCGTCCCGGCTGTCGGCCATCTCGGCGGGCAGTTCCGGGTTGGACAGGCCGGTGTGTGCCTGGAGTTCCTCGGCCACGAGCTTGACGAGTTCGGCGTGACCGACCGGGTCCCACGTGCCGCCGCCCGTGTTGACCTCGGGCGCCGTGGGCCGCCGTGTGCCGCGCACGCGCAACAGGCGCTCCCCGCTCGGCAGCCGGTACACACGCGGCTCACCCCGGCCCGGGAGCGGTTGTGCCACCTCGCGGAGCAGGCAGTTGAGCAGGGGCGCGGTCGCGCAGGCGTCGGCACGCGCTCCGACGCCTGCGTGCGCGGACACGGCCGGGGGCGTGGTGGGGGGCATCGTGGGGTCCACGCGTTCCCTCGTTTCTTACGGTGCTTCTCTGCGGTGCGGTTTCCCGCGGTGCGCCGGTGATCAGTATGTCTGTCGTCGGCCCACCCGCTCACCTGCACATACCCGCGCCCAAACCCGCACTCGTACCCGAGGAGCCCGCCGTGCACCGTCCCTCCAGCGCAGAGGCCGAGGTCGCCGACGATGTGGCCGCCGTACGCCCCGGCCTCGCGTCGCGGTACGCGGCCGAACTGCCCGGCGCGCGGGCCGCCGTGCTGACCCGGTTGTGGCGGGCTCTCGTCCATGAGCCGCTGCCGTGGATCGAGCGGCGCGAGGGCGGCGAGAATCTCCTGCTGGCTGACGGCCGCCGACTGGAGGGCCCGTACGCCGATCCGTACGCCGTCGACGGCCGTGTCACCGCCGTACGGCTCGGAACGGTGTCGTACGACGATCCGGCGCGGCTGATGACGGACCTGGCCGTCCCGCACGGCCCCGCATTCGCGGCCGAACTCAACCGCAGCGTCGCTTCGTTGGCCCTGTCACGAGCCAACCAGGAGGGTTCCGTACGGGTTCCGGCGGCAAGCTGGGAGTGGGAGCAGCGGGTCGTCGACGGTCATCCCTTCCATCCCAACTGCCGTTCCCGGCCCGGTTTCTCGGTGGCCGAGCAACTGGCGTACGGGCCCGAGCACCGGCCGGTCGTTGAGCTCGCGCTGGTGGCGGCGGACGACTGTGCCGTGCGGGGCGAGTGGCCCAAGTGGCTGTGGGACGGGGGGCGTCCGCTGATTCCGGTGCACCCCTGGCAGGCGGCGCATGTGCTGCGACTCCCCGCCGGGGAGGGGCTGTCGGCGCATCCCCTGATGTCCCTGCGCAGCCTCGCCCTCCCGGACGGCGGCCCGCACCTCAAGACGGCGTTGAGTGCCCGCCTCACCTCCTCGGTACGGGACATCTCGCCGTACTCGATCGAGACGGCGGCGACGGTGTCGGCGTTCATGGAGTCGATGGCCGCGCGTCTCGACGGGCCGCTGCACATCACCCGTACGCTCGGCGCGGTCACCGTCGGCTCACCCGATCTGGCAGCGGTGCTGAGGGAGCCACCGGACCTGTACGCGGACTCGGGGGCGGGTGAGCACGTCGTTCCCGTCGGGGCCCTCGCCGCCACGGGGCTTCCCCTGTCGCCCTCCTGGCTGGCCGAGTTCACACGGCTCGCCCTCACCCTCGGTCTGCGTCTGCTCGATCTGGGCGTCGCCCTGGAGGCACACGGTCAGAACCTGCTCGTCGTGCTGTCGGCGGCCGGAGACCCGCTGCGGCTGGTCTACCGCGACCTCGCCGACATCCGCGTCAGCCCCGCCCGGCTGGCACGGCACGGCATCCCGGTACCGAACCTGACCGGACGGATCGTCACCGACGACGAAACGACCCTGCGCCGCAAGCTGTTCGGTTCGCTGGTGGCGGGGTCGCTGGGATCGACCGCCGGTTCGGAGGGGGCGCTGCGGGAGGCGCTGGAGACGGCCGTGCGAGGGCTGCCACGCACGTCCGATCTGCTCGCCCTGCTCGAACAGCCCCTGCCCACCAAGGCGTTGACCCTGATGCGCCTGTCGCCGAGGACACCCGGGGACCTGTGGACCCAACTGCCCAACCCCCTGGGAGAGGTGAAGCGGGGAGGCGGTTGACGGGACCCGCTTTGAAGCGAGGCCCCCAGGGTCAATAGGATCCGCCGATGATCACAAGACAACGGCTGGCGGCGGGCGCCTGCGCCCTGCTCGCCGCCCTGGCGGCCGGGATCGCGGTCCCGGCCGGAGCCGTCGCCGACGAAACCACCGCACTCGCGCCCAAGGTCAACCTCGTCCTCGACGTCAGCGGTTCGATGCGGGCGCGGGACATAGACGGCCAGTCGCGGATGGCCGCGGCGAAGCAGGCGTTCAACGAGGTGCTGGACGCGACACCCGAGGAGGTCCAGCTCGGCATCCGCACGCTGGGCGCCAACTACCCGGGCGACGACCGGAAGGAGGGCTGCAAGGACACCGCACAGCTCTACCCGGTGGGTCCGCTCGACCGCACCGAGGCCAAGACGGCGGTCGCGACGCTCACGCCCACCGGCTGGACGCCGATCGGCCCCGCGCTGCTGAAGGCCGCCGACGACCTCGACGGCGGCGAGGGCTCCAAGCGCATCGTGCTCATCAGCGACGGCGAGGACACCTGCGCGCCGCTCGACCCGTGCGAGGTGGCCCGGGAGATCGCGGCCAAGGGCATCGGGCTCACCATCGACACCCTGGGTCTGGTCCCGAACACCAAGATGCGGCAGCAGCTGAGCTGTATCGCGGAGGCGACCGGCGGGACGTACACGTCCATCGAGCACACCGACGAACTCGCCGACAAGGTCAACCAGTTGGTCGTCCGCGCCGCCGACCCGGTGGTGACGCCGGTGGCCGTCGAGGGCGCGGCCGGGTGCACGAACGCCCCGGTGGTGAAGTCCGGTCTGTACACGGACCGAGAGGAGTTCGGGCAGCAGCGCTGGTACCGCGTCGAGGTCCGGCCGGGGCAGGAACTGCGCGCCTCGGTGAGCGTGTCGGCCGACCGGGCCGTCAACCCCGACCACGGGGTGCTGCTGCGGGCGGTGACCGTGCACGGCCGCGAGATCGTCCGCGGCGAGGGCAACAACACCGGCCGTACCGACGCCATCTCGACAGGCCTGCGCTACCCCAAGGCGGAGGCTGACGACGAGGAGGACGAGTCGGTGGCCGAGACGGTGTGTCTCCAGGTCACCAACTCCTTCTCGGCGGCCGGTGGTGTGCAGTCCACGCCCGGTCTGCCGCTCGAACTGACCGTCGACGTCGTCGGCGGTCCGAGCCAGGCGAGCGATGTGGCCTCCTTCGGCCTCGGCCGTGGCTGGTGGCTGCTGGGCGCGCTCGTCCTGTTCGGCTTCCTCACGGGTGTCCTGTGGGGCTGGATCTCTCGTTGGCGGGTCGCGGTCTGGAGGAGCAACTGATGCGAGTTCCCACGAAGCAACTGAGGCGCGGCGCCCGTGTGCTGGGCTCGGCCATGCTGATGCTCGGGCCGGCCGCGGCCCCGGCCGTCGCCGACGCCTCGCCGACGGCGAGCCCCTCGGACGGCAGATCGGCCCCCACCTCGGCGGGCACCTCGTTCCGTACGGCGACGGAGATCGACCAGGGGCAGCAGGCCACCGCGAGCGGCTCGGCGGGCGACTACCTGTACTGGTCGTTCCCCGCGGACGCCGGCCAGCGCGCCACCGTCAAGGCGACGGTGAAGCTGCCGGACACGCACGCGTCCGAGACCTGGCAGCTCGACGTGTACGACGGTCTGCGGCGCCGCCAGGCCTGTCAGTACGGCGCCCAGACCCGCACCGCCGCCGCGGGCACCGCCTCCGTGGAGCTGACGTGCACCCTGCGCACGGTCCGCGCCTGGTCGGAGCAGTGGGCCAACGACCCGCTGCCGGGCACGTACTACGTCCGGCTGACGGCCGTGAACCTGCCGACCTCCGACCTCGGTCTCCCGGTCGACGCCGAACTACGGGTCGACTCCAGGGACATCGGCGGTTCGGCGGCGGTGGACGGCTCGCTTGCCGAGCCGCTGGTTCCCGGGATCGCGGTCAGGTCCGAGGACACGGAGGACAGTTCGACGGCGTCCGCCGTGCTGTCGAGCATCGAGCCCGACGACGGCTGGTCCTCCGGCTGGTGGTCCGACCGCTGGGTCTGGACGGCGCTCGGCGGCGCGCTGGCCGCCCTGGCGGGCGTCGGCGGCTACGCCCTGACGCGCGGCGCGGGACGGCCGAGGCAGGTTTCGCCGGGAGCCTGACCAACCTCTGACGGACCGTCAACATGCCTGCCGCGCACGGTCGCGCGGCGGGCATGTCCCGTATCAGGCCTCCCGCAGCGCCTTGGCGAGCGTCCCCTCGCCGGTCACCTCGATACGTCCGCCCCGGATCGCCTCCAGCACGCTCACATCCCCCCGGCCGACCGCCGCACACGTGCCGGTGTCCATCGACAAGCGGACGTCGGACTCCCCGGGGGCGGGTCCGGCCCCGTACACCGGCACGTCCTCGGCGCCGACGTACAGATGGAACTCGCCCTCCTCCAGCCGGACTTCGACGAGCCCCCCGCCACTCACTCCACCCAGCCCGCGCAGCAGCGGCAGCGCGAACCAGTGCGCCCGTACGGCGTCCGTGGCCCGCCGCTCGCTCAGCTCGGGTGCGCCCCACTCCCCCAGCGCCTGGAGCACCGGCAGCAACTGCCGCCCCCGGCCGGTGAGTTCGTACACGTACGCGGCTCCTGGCGGCGGCAGCCGACGCCGGGTCGCGAGGCCGTCGCGCTCCATGTCCTTCAGCCGGGAGGCCAGTACGTCCGTGCTGACGCCCGGGAGATCCGTGTGCAGGTCGGTGTAGCGGCGCGGACCGGCCAGCAGCTCCCGGACGATCAGGAGAGTCCAGCGGTCGCCGATGACGTCGAGGGCGCGAGCGGTGGAACAGTACTGGTCGTAGCTTCGGCGAGGTGACATGCGACGCAGTCTAGACATGTTGTTGGACTTTCCAAGCTGGAACTTGGTAAAACCAAGCAACACACAAACCGGAGGGGCGTAAGCGCATGGAGTTCCGGCAGTCGAGCAAGCTCAGCGAGGTCTGTTACGAGATCCGCGGACCGGTGATCGAGCACGCCAACGCGCTGGAGGAGGCGGGTCACAGCGTCCTGCGCCTCAACACCGGCAACCCCGCGCTGTTCGGCTTCGAGGCGCCGGCGGAGATCCTCCAGGACATGATCCGCATGCTGCCGCAGGCCCACGGTTACACGGACTCGCGGGGCATCCTCTCCGCCCGCCGGGCGGTCGCCCAGCGCTACCAGGAGCGTGGCCTGGAGGTCGACGTCGACGACGTCTTCCTCGGCAACGGCGTCTCGGAACTGGTGTCGATGGCGGTCCAGGCGCTGGTCGAGGACGGTGACGAAGTCCTCATCCCCGCCCCGGACTTCCCCCTCTGGACGGCGGTCACGACCCTCGCGGGCGGCAAGGCGGTCCACTATCTCTGCGACGAACAGGCCGACTGGTACCCGGACCTGGACGACATGGCGGCGAAGATCACCGACCGCACCAGGGCCGTGGTGATCATCAACCCGAACAACCCCACCGGCGCGGTCTACCCCAGGGAGATCATCGAGGGCATCCTCGACCTGGCCCGCCGCCACGGCCTTATGGTCTTCGCCGACGAGATCTACGACCAGATCCTGTACGACGACGAGGTGCACCACTCGGCCGCCGCGCTCGCCCCCGACCTGGTCGTCCTCACCTTCTGCGGCCTGTCGAAGACGTACCGGGTGGCCGGCTTCCGCTCGGGCTGGCTCGTGGTGACCGGCCCGAAGCAGCACGCGCGCAGTTACCTCGAAGGCCTGACGATGCTGGCCTCGATGCGCCTGTGCCCCAACGCCCCCGCGCAGTACGCCATCCAGGCGGCACTGGGCGGCCGCCAGTCCATCGACGAACTCACCGCCCCCGGCGGCAGGTTGCGCGAACAGCGAGACCGCGCCTGGGAACGCCTCAACGAGATCCCGGGCGTCTCCTGCGTGAAGCCGAAGGGCGCCCTGTACGCGTTCCCGCGCCTCGACCCGGCCGTGCACAGGATCCACGACGACGAGAGGTTCGTCCTGGACCTGCTCCTCCAGGAGAAGATCCAGGTCGTGCAGGGTACGGGCTTCAACTGGCCCTCCCCCGACCACTTCCGCATCCTCACCCTCCCGCACGCGGACGACCTGGACGTCGCCATCAGCAGGATCGGGCGGTTTCTGAGCGGTTATCGGCAGTAGTGGCTGCCGGGTGGTCGGCCGCTGTCCGTCATGGGTAGTCCCTCCCCATGACGGATCGGCCACTGCTCCTCCTCGACGTCGACGGCCCCCTCAACCCGTTCCGCGCCCGGCTTCTGCGCCCGCGGGGTTACGTGACCCGCCGGGTGCATCCCGCGCAGTGGTCGGCCCGCCAGAAACCGGGTTCCCGGCGGCTCCGCCGCGGCCTGCGGATACGGCTGCACCCGGGACACGGCGCCCGGCTGCTCGCCCTGCCGTACGACCTGGCGTGGGCCACGACCTGGATGCACGGGGCGAACAAGATGATCGGCCCGGTGATCGGGCTGCCGGCCGACCTGCCGGTCATCGAGTTCACCAACCTGTTCACCGAGGACCCCGACGGCCTGTACTGGAAGACGCGACGCGTCGTGGAGTGGGCCGAAGGGCGCCCCTTCGCCTGGGTCGACGACATGATCACCGACCTCGATGTCCGCCATGTGGCACAGCACCACACCGGGCCGGCCCTGCTGCTGCGCATCGACCCGCGCAGGGGACTCCGGGAGCGCGAGTTCGCGGAGCTGGAGCGCTGGGCTCGCGTTGTCAGACCCGGGTCGTAGTCTTCGAACGGGTCGAACCGGTCGCATACGCCGTGCCGGTCGGTTCGCTCGCATGACCGACGCCCGGGGAGGAGTACGCCATGACACGACCGCCGACCGCCGCCCAGCGACGTGTCATCGACGCCGCCGACCCCGTCACCGGACGCCTGCGGGGCACCGAGTTCCAGCTCGCCGCCCTGGTGAAGCGAGGGCTCGCCTTCCGCCATCCGCGACCACCGCACGATCACTTCCTGACGCCGGCGGGCCATCGCCTACGGGAGGAGGCGCGGCGCGCGGAGACACCGACCGCCGCCCGGGACACCTCCGCGTCCACGGCTTCCGGCGCCACCGGGGTGTTCGCCGCGCGGGTGGGCGGCGAGGAGGCGATACCGGCCGCCGGGCCCGCCCGGACACGCGAGGTGCACAGCGCCTGGCAGGGGCTGCTGGAGCTGCGCCGGATGACCAATACGCACGGGGCCGTGGACCGTCCGTGCGGCTGGGAGCGTACGCATCTGGTGCAGGCCGCCGCGTTGGCACTGGAGGCGGCCGGACACCGCCCGGCGGACGGGGGCTGGAGCGGCGGTGGCGGTGGCTATCGGGTGCGGGCGACTCCGCAGCCGGAGGCCGTTGCCGTGCGCGAGCCCGACAGTGAGGCGCTGCGGGCCTGTGCGGCCACGCTGGAGAAGGCGGGCTGGCAGGTCGGCGAGCACACCGAGCCGCGTACGGGCGCGCGCTATCTGCTGGCGTCACCCCGGCGGACGTAACTGGTCCATTGTCGAGGGCAGTTGACGGCCTTGAGCAACCGCTCAGTACGCTTGCACCTTCGTGGTGATGGCGTGCAGTCGTGAAGGGGAAGTCGTGGCCGATCCGTTTTCCGTCCCGGTGACCGTGCGCGGGTACGAGACCGATGTGCAGGGGCACCTCAACCAGAGCGTGTACCTCAACTACGCGGAGCACGCACGCTGGTCGTTGCTCCGGGCGGCCGGCATCAGCCAGGCCGGGCTGCTGGCCAGAGGCGTGGGTCCGGTGGCCCTGGAGACGAACATCAAGTACCGGCGGGAGTTGCTCGCGGGCGACGAGGTCGAGGTGACGTGCGACTTCGTCTGGGGTGAGGGCAGGACGTTCCGGATCGAGCAGACGATCCGCAAGGCCGACGGCACGGTCGCCGCCGAGATCACGGCGGCCGGCGGGCTGATGGACCTCACGGCGCGCAGGCTGGTCGCGGACCCCAAGGAGCAGTTCCGCGCCCTGGCGTCGCAGCCGCACCTGTTCGGCCTCTGAACGGGAACGGGACTCACAGCGACCTCCTACCGTCACCCCACGGCATTCCCAACCTGGCGCGCGACCCTCATCCTCTTTCCGTCGCGCCCCTCTTGGAGATCCCGTGCCGATGCCGCACAGAGCCGCCGCCCGTCGTACGTTGCTGGCGGCGCTCGGCGCCACCGCGATCCTGACCACCCAGCGGATCGCGTCCGGCGCGACCACCGACACGACCGGGAGCGGGCTCGACGCCCCGGACAAGAAGGACATCGCGATGCGGCTGGTGTGCAGCGCGGAGAACTCGTCCCTGGACTGGCGGGCGCAGTACAAGTACATCCAGGACATCGGCGACGGACGCGGCTACACCGCGGGGATCATCGGCTTCTGCTCCGGTACGAGCGACCTGCTGGCCCTCGTCGAGCTGTACACCGAGCGGGTCCCGGACAACGTCCTGGCCGCCTATCTGCCCGCTCTGCGCGCGGTGGACGGCACGGACTCGCACGAGGGCCTCGACCCGGGTTTCCCCGCCGCCTGGCGCAGGGCCGCCAGGACGTCAGCCTTCCGTGAGGCCCAGAACGACGAGCGCGACCGGGCCTACTTCGCCCCGGCCGTCGCCCGCGCCGGGAAGGACGGCGTCGGTACGCTGGGCCAGTTCGCCTACTACGACGCCATGGTCATGCACGGCCCCGGCACGGACAGCCTCTGCTTCGGCGGCATCCGCAGGAGGGCCCGCGCGAACGCGGCCACGCCGGCCGACGGCGGCGACGAGACGACGTATCTGCACGCCTTCCTCGACGCCCGGGTGTGGGCGATGCGGCAGGAGGCGGCCCACGAGGACACCAGCCGGGTGGACACCGCCCAGCGGGTCTTCCTGGACCAGGGGAACCTGAACCTGGATCTACCGCTCGACTGGAAGGTGTACGGCGACAGTTACTACATCGGCTGACCGGTGGTGACGGCAGGACTCCGGCCGAGGGCCGTCCCCTCGGCCGGAGGTTTTCGGGCCCCCTGTGTCAGGCTCGCGCCGCGATGGCAGCCAGCCGCCGGGCTTCCGCACGCGTCGAGCGGGCGATCTCGTCCTCGTCGACGTGCAGCAACCGCCCGTTCCCGACGATCTGTTCGCCGTTCACGAAGGACGCGGTGACCGGGGCCGCCGCGCCGAAGACGAGGGCGGCGACCGGGTCGGCGATCGACGCGTGGGCCAGGGTGTCCAGGTTCCAGAGGACCAGGTCGGCGAGCTTGCCGGGCTCCAGTGACCCCGTCTCCCTTGCCCGGCCCAGGACCTGGGCGCCGCCGTACGTCCCGAGGCGCAGCGCCTGTCGGGCGTTCAGGGCGGCCTCCCGGTGCGCCCCGAGGCGGTTGATGAGGAGGGCGTTGCGCAGTTCGGTGTGGAGTTCGCCGGACTCGTTGGACGCGGTGCCGTCGACGCCGAGGCCGACCGGGACACCGGCCGCCAGCATGTCGGGGACGCGCGCGATACCCGCCGCCAGCCGGGCGTTGGAGGACGGACAGTGAGCCACACCCGTCTTCGTGCGGGCGAAGGCGGCGATGTCCGAGTCGTTCATGTGGACGCAGTGCGCCATCCACACGTCCTCGCCGAGCCAGCCCGTCGACTCGAAGTAGTCGGTCGGGCCCATACCGAACAGCTCCTTGCAGAACTGCTCCTCCTCGACCGTCTCGGAGCCGTGCGTGTGCAGCCGGACGCCCTTGCGTCGCGCCAACTCGGCGCCCTCGCGCAGCAGTTCGGTGGAGACGGAGAACGGTGAGCAGGGAGCGACCGCGACCTGGGTCATGGCGTCGAAGGAGGGGTCGTGGTGCTCGTCGACCGTGGCCTCGGTGGCGGAGAGCGCACCTTCCAGGGTCTCGACGGCGAAGTCCGGGGGCAGGCCGCCGTCCTTCTCGCTGCGGTCCATCGAGCCGCGGGCGAGGGTGAAGCGGACGCCCATCTCGCGGGCCACCCCGATGATCGCGCCGGACAGGTCGCCGGAGTCCTTCGGGAAGACGTAGTGGTGGTCCATGGCGGTCGTGACACCGCCGCGGGCCATCATGGCCAGCGAGCCCTGCGCTGCCGCGCGGACCATCGGCTCGTCGATGCGCGCCCACGTCGGGTACAGCGCCACCAGCCAGTTGAAGAGGTTGTGGTCGGTGGCCAGGCCCCGGGTGATCCACTGGTAGTAGTGGTGGTGCGTGTTGACCAGGCCGGGGGTGACGAGGTGACCGCTCGCGTCGACGCGCCGGACCACGTCCGCCAGGCCCTCGGGCACCCTGCCCGCGCCGACCGACTCGATGCGGTTGCCGGCGATCACCACATGGCCGGACGCGTACTCGGTGTCGGTGGCGTCCACGGTCGCGATCGCGCAGTTCTCGATGACGATGCGCTGAACCATCGTTCGAACGTCCTTAGAGGTTGGTGAGGTCGGCGGGAATACGCGCCTCGGCGCCGTCGCGCAGGATCGTGCCCTCGATCAGGCCGTACGGCCGGTCGGCGGCGAAGTAGACCTCATTGTCGTTCTGCAACCCGAACGGCTTCAGGTCGACCAGGAAATGGTGCTTGTTGGGAAGGGCGAAACGCACCTCGTCGATCTCCTCGCGCTGTTCGATGATCCGCGCGCCCATCTGGAACAGGGTCTGCTGGAGCGAGAGCGAGTACGTCTCCGCGAAGGCCGAGAGCAGGTGCTTCCGGGTCTGCTCGTACGATTCCTCCCAGTCCGGCATCTCCCGTTCCTCGTCGGACCAGTTGAAGCGCCAGCGCGCCGACACCCGGGTCGCCAGGATGCGGTCGTACGCCTCGGGGAGCGTCGTGTACTTGTCCTTGACGTAGCCCCAGAACTCGGAGTCGGTCGTGTTCATCACGACCAGGTCCTTGAGCCCGGAGACCACCTCCCACGACGAACCGTCGTACGTGATCTGGGTCAGCCGGGTCTCCTGACCCTGCCGGGCGAAGGAGTGCTCGCCCTCGCCCGCCGCCTCGATCCGCGCCCAGGAGTACTCCTCGATCCTGATGCGCGCCCTCAGAATCGGCTCCTGGCTGGTCACGAAGTGCCGGGCCAGGTGAATGCCGAACTGCTCGGCGGAGTCGATGCCGTGTTCCTTGGCGAAGGCGTACACGGTGTTCTTGGTGGTGTCCGTCGGAAGGACGTTCGCGTTCGAGCCGGAGAGGTGGACCTCGTCCATGTCTCCGGAGAGCGACACCGAGACGTTGAGGTCCTTGATGTGGTGGGTGGCGCCGTCGCGGGTGACGCGCACGACGCGGTTCTCGGCCTTGCCGTACTGGTTCTGCCCGAGAAGGACGGGGCGGGCCTGACTGGCTGAGTCGGTCATGGTGCTGCTAGCTCCCTCGGTATACGGAGTAGCCGAACGGGTTGAGCAGCAGCGGTACGTGGTAGTGCTCGCCCGGTACGACGGCGAACGTGATCGCCACCTCCGGGAAGAACGCTCCCGGCGCACCGCTGTCCCGGTTCGCGGGGGCGTCCTGCTGCGCATCGGCCTGTTTCTTCTCCAGGTACGGCTCGACCTCGAAGTCGAGCCGCACATGGGTCGTGCCCTCCGGCGGCGCCGGCAGGTCCTTGCACCGCCCGTCCGCGTCGGTCGCGCTGCCGCCGAGCGCCCGCCATTCCGCGTCATGGCCGCTGCGCGCGGCGAGCCGGACGGCGACGCCCGCGGCGGGGCGGCCGACGCTGGTGTCAAGGATGTGCGTGGACACGGAGGCGGCAAAGGCGGTGGAGTCGGTACTCATCGCTGTGTCTGCTCTTCCTGTACGAGGTTGCCGAGCCGGATGCGGTTGATCTTCCCCAGCTCGGCGCGGACGATCTCCCGCTCCCGCTCCGGTGTGTTCCCGATCCGTTCCCGCACCGCGTCGCGCATCTGCTCGCCGGTCCTGCCGGTCGCGCAGATCAGGAAGACATGGCCGAACCGCTCCTGGTAGGAGAGGTTCAGTTCGAGCATCTCCGCCCGCAGTTCCTCGGAGGCGCCGGCCATACCGCGCTGTTCGCGGGCGGAGGTGGGGTCCCCGGCCTTCGGCCGGCCGATCGGCGGGTGCCCGGCCATCGCCTCGGCGAGGTCGTCGGCGGTCAGCCCGGCCATCGCTGTGTCGCTCGCCGCGTACAGTTCCTCGACGGATGCGTACGGGCGCTTCGCGAGCAGATGCCGCCCCCAGGCCGCCGAGGCGCAGGCCTCGTGGAGGGCGGCGCGGGCCGCGGACTCCTCCAGGGCGTTGAACCGGGCGAGGCCGCCAGGGATCGTACGGGACGTCACGGCAAGCCTCCGTGGCCTTGTGCGTGCTGGACGGGCTGCGCACAGCTAACGCCCTCCGGCGACAGGGCGTCAACACTTTGTTGAAAATTCCGCGTGAACGAGCCCGCCATCCCGGGTCCGCCGGTCAGGCCTGTTTCTCGCGGTTCAGGTAGTTGTAGACCGTGAACCGGCTGACCCCGAGGGCGCTCGCCACGGTCTCGACCCCGTGCCGCACGGAGAAGGCGCCGCGCGCCTCGAGTATCCGTACGATCTCCTGCTTGGCCTTGCGGTCCAGTTCGGCCAGCGGCTTGCCGTG
The DNA here is from genome assembly GCF_033441795.1 of Streptomyces sp. ADMS. Lineage (NCBI taxonomy): Bacteria > Bacillati > Actinomycetota > Actinomycetes > Kitasatosporales > Streptomycetaceae > Streptomyces > Streptomyces sp. ADMS. Next base: position 13,839 of record NZ_JAVFVX010000066.1, read on the forward strand.
CTTGCGTTCCAGGGCGGCCAGGATGTGATCGAGCGAGTCGGCGAGCTGCGGCAGGCGTACGGCCACCACGTCGGCGCCCTCCCAGGAGAGCACGACGTCGTCAGGGCCGGCCTGGCCGGGGGCGACCATCTCGCCGCCCATGGCGTCGACCAGCGGCTTCACGGCTGCGACGAAGGCCGCACCGGCGGACCCGGCGCCGGTCACCGGTCGCCCTCCCCGTCGATCACGTTGACCTGGAGCGAGATCCGGGTCGCGCCGGCCTCCAGGGTCTTGCGCAGCAACGCGTCGAGGGCGGTGAGCACGGCATCGGCGCGCCCCTCGGCGGTGTTGCCGAACGGGCCGACGTCCACCGCGTCCAGCTCGGCCGCCTCGATGACCTCGCGGGCGACCAGCGCGTGCGCGGGAGCCTCGTCGAGGTCGAAGGGTTCGGTCGTGAACTCCACTCTCAGTCGCACTGTGCCCCCATGGCATCGGCTCCGACGATCCGCGTCTCCCCCGGCTCTCCGCCGAGGGGCACGTCCACGGCACATGCGCCCGTCAGGGCGTGTCCCAGTCGCTCGGACACGACCCTAACGGACTCGGCGAACCGACCTACAGCCGCAGGGAGTTCACCTTGAGGACAGGCTCGGGGGCGGCGGCACGCGCACCGGTGACGCGCCGACGGCGGGCGAGGGACACGGCCAGTACCGTCAGCGCGGCGAGCGTCGCGGCACAGGCCGCCAGGGCGGGCAGCGGTGAAACGGCTCCGCCCGCCTGCCGTACGTAGGCGAGTGTCGCCGAGTCGGCGCGCGTGCCCAGCAGATGGACGGCGGCCGGCGCACCCGACGCGACCACGGCCACTGCGGCCACGACCCGCGCCCGGCTGAACCACAGCGCCGCACCTGCATAAAGGCACAGCGCGGAGATGCCGAGCGCGGCGGCCGGTCCGTACCTCGGCGCGTCGACCCAGTCGAGCGGGAAGTGGGCCGCGCCGCAGAGCAGGACGAGCACGGCGACAGCACGGCGGAGCCACAGGACGGCACCGCTCCCGGCACCACCTGCTGCCACCGACCCCTCGCGCCGTGGTGCGGCGGGCGCGATCGCGGGGTCCTGGTCCCGCACCTCGCCGAAACCGCCGATCAACTGCACGAGGTCCTCGACGGGCCTGCTGGTCGCGGCCGCGTGCACCGCCTGCGCCTCGGCGTGTGCCGCGTGCGGGGCCCGGTGCAGGAGCGCGACCAGACGGCCGACCTCGGCCACCGGCCGCTGCTCGGCGGCTGTCCGGATCGCCTCGCCCATCCGGTCGACGCCGTGCTCAGGCGGGCCCAGCAGTTCCACGAGGCGCGAGACGTCCTCCACGGAACGCGCCACCGCCGCCACCCGCAGGACCGACGCGGCGGTCGGCAGGCCGTCGGGCGACTGCTCCAGAAGGGTGACCAGCTCGACGACATCGTCCAGGGGCCTGGCGACGACCACGGTACGCACCAGCTCGTCCGCACGTATTCGGGTCACGGGACGATGTTGGCCTGTTCCGGGACTTTCCGGCCAGGCAGGGAATGGCTCGACGGCCATGTTCGCCTCTCAACTCCAGGGCACTGACACACGGGAAACGTGCGCCCCCGCTCATATGAGCGTTAAACCTTTCTAACCGCCCCACTCCCACCCCGCCACTCGGGACAGCCCCCTTGACAAGCTTCGGCACTCGACGGCAGCCTTCCATCAGGTAGAATTTTATTTCCATAATACGGAACGAAAGGAGGCGCCCGCGGTCATGGGACTCACAGAGCACCGCTTCGACGTCAACCTGTCGATCCTCTTCACGGAACTCCCGCTCCTGGAGCGCCCGGCAGCGGCCCGGGCAGCCGGCTTCAGCGCGGTCGAGCTGTGGTGGCCCTGGCTCGACTCCCCCGCTCCGGCACGGTCCGAGCTGGACTCCCTGCGGGCCGCGATCGAGGACGCGGGCGTCCGGCTCACCGGCCTGAACTTCTACGCCGGACAGCTGCCGGGCCCGGACCGGGGCGCCCTGTCGGTACCCGGGGAGGAGTCCGAGCGGTTCCGCGCCAACATCGAGGTGGCCGCGGGGCTGGCCGAGTCCCTCGGCTGTGGCGCGCTCAACGCGCTGTACGGCAACCGGATCGAGGGCGTGGACCCGGCGGAGCAGGACGCGCTGGCGCTGGAGAACCTGGTGCTCGCGGCCAGGGCCGCGAGCCGCATCGGCGCGATCCTCCTCGTAGAGGCGCTCAACAAGCCGGAGTCACCCCGGTATCCGCTGGTGAGCGCCCCGGCAGCCGTGGAGGTCGTCGACAGGGTGAACGAGGCGACCGGCCTCGGCAACGCCCGCTTCCTGATGGATCTCTACCACCTGTCCATGAACGGCGAGGACCTCCCGTCGGTGATCGACCGTTTCGCCGCGAGGACGGGCCACGTCCAGATCGCCGACAACCCCGGCCGCGGCGCCCCGGGCACGGGCACGCTTCCCCTGGAGGGCCTCCTCGACCAGCTGAAGAAGGCGGGTTACGAGGGCTGGACCGGCCTGGAGTACAAGCCGGGCGACCGGCCGAGCACCGAGGCCTTCGAGTGGCTGCCGCGCGAAGCGCGCCGAACCCCCTGACATTCCCGGAGCAGCAGGAGGCGCCCCCCTCATGAGCAGTCTCAGCAGTCTCCCCAAGGTCGCCTGGATAGGCCTCGGCATCATGGGCTCACCCATGTCCGAGAACCTGATCAAGGCGGGTTACGACGTCACCGGCTTCACCCTGGAACAGGACAAGCTCGACCGCCTGGCCGCCGCCGGAGGCACCGCGGCCGGCTCGATCGCCGAGGCGGTGCGCGACGCCGATGTCGTGATAACGATGGTGCCCGCGTCACCGCAGGTCGAGACGATCGCTTACGGGCCCGAGGGCATCCTGGCGAACGTGCGGCCCGGCGCCCTGATCGTCGACATGTCGTCGATCACCCCGCAGACATCGGTGGACCTGGCGAAGGCTGCGGCGGAGAAGGGTGTCCGGGTGCTGGACGCGCCCGTCTCGGGCGGCGAGGCGGGCGCGGTCGAAGCCGTGCTTTCGATCATGGCCGGTGGCGAACAGGCCGACTTCGACACGGCGAAACCGATCTTCGAGGCGCTCGGCAGGACCATCGTGCTGTGCGGTCCGCACGGCTCCGGCCAGACGGTGAAGGCCGCCAACCAGCTGATCGTCGCCGTGAACATCCAGGCGTGCGCCGAGGCGGTGGTCTTCCTGGAGAAGTCGGGCGTGGACCTGAGGGCTGCGCTGGAGGTGCTCGGCGGCGGGCTGGCCGGCTCGACCGTACTGGCGCGCAAGAAAAACAACTTCCTGAACCGCGACTTCGCGCCGGGTTTCCGCATCGACCTCCATCACAAGGACATGGGCATCGTGACGGACGCGGCCCGCAGGGTCGGCGCCGCGCTGCCGGTCGGCGCGGTGGTCGCCCAGCTCGTCGCGTCCCTGCGGACACAGGGAGACGGGGGCCTGGACCACTCGGCCCTGCTGCGGGCCGTGGAACGCCTGTCGGGCGCCGAGATCTGACGCCCGCCTTCCCCGTCCTCTGATCTTCCGGGCGGCGCCGCCGCTGACAACTGTCCTGTCGCGCCCAGGCGTTGGCGTCGCCCGGAACCCTCAGATCCAGCTCTGGACACGCCCCGGGGGCTTCAACTGCCCACCGGGATCGAGCACATTGTGAGTCAGCACCGGAAAGCAACGGGAACAACGCACGGGGGAACAACGGGGGAAGCAAGAGGGGGTGCCCACGGGCACCCCCTTCTCGTGTGTCCCCGTCGTCAGACCTTCAGTGTCCTGATCGACGTCGGCGCGTGGCCCGGCTCGGTCGCGATGTCCTCGAACTCCACCACGTTTCCTATGTCATTGGTGGTCGACATGGAGATGTTCGTGACACGCTCCAGGATCACTTCGACGACCACCGGGACCCGATGCCCGGCCGCGAGTTTCCTGGCCTGCTCGAAGGCGGTGGCCAGTTCGGCCGGGTCCGTCACCCGGATCGCCTTGCAGCCGAGGCCCTCGGCGACCTTGACGTGGTCGACGCCGTAGGCGCCCAGTTCGGGCGAGTTGAGGTTCTCGAACTCCAGGTTGACCTGGAAGTCGATGTCGAACGCCCGCTGTGCCTGACGGATCAGGCCCAGATAGGAGTTGTTCACCAGGACGTGGACGTACGGGATGCGGTGCTGGGCGCCGACCGCCAGCTCCTCGATCATGAACTGGAAGTCGTAGTCCCCGGAGAGCGCGACCACGGGCGCCTCCGGGTCGGCGACGGCGACGCCCAGCGCGGCCGGAATCGTCCAGCCGAGGGGGCCCGCCTGGCCGCAGTTGATCCAGTGGCGGGGCCGGTAGACGTGCAGCATCTGGGCGCCGGCGATCTGCGAGAGGCCGATCGTCGTCACGTACCGCGTCTCGGGGCCGAAGACCTTGTTCATCTCCTCGTACACGCGCTGCGGCTTGATCGGGATGTCGTCGAAGTGCGTACGGCGCTGGAGGCGCGCCCGCTTCTCCTGTGCGGCCGCCGCCCACACGGACCGGTCGGGCAGCCTGCCCGCGTCCCTCGACTCCCTTGCCAAGGTGACGAAGAGTTCCAGCGCCGCCTTCGCGTCGGAGGCGATGCCGTAGTCGGGGGCGAAGATGCGGCCGAGCTGGGTGGGCTCGATGTCGACGTGGACGAAGGTGCGGCCGGCCGTGTAGACGTCCAGCCTGCCGGTGTGGCGGTTGGCCCAGCGGTTGCCGATACCGAGGACGAAGTCGGACTCCAGGAAGGTGGCGTTGCCGTAGCGGTGCGAGGTCTGGAGGCCGACCATGCCGGCGTTCAGATCATGGTCGTCGGGCAGTGCGCCCCATCCCATGAGGGTGGGGACGACCGGGACGCCGGTCAACTCCGCGAACTCGACGAGGAGTTCGGACGCGTCGGCGTTGATGACGCCGCCGCCCGCGACGATCAGCGGCCGGTGCGAGGCGTTCAGCAGCGTGAGCGCCTTCTCGATCTGGGCGCGGGTCGCGGCCGGTTTGTGGACGGTCAGCGGTTCGTATGTCTCCGGGTCGAACTCGATCTCCGTCTGCTGGACGTCGACCGGCAGGTCGACCAGCACCGGCCCGGGACGACCCGACCGCATCAGGTGGAAGGCCTGCTGGAGGACGCCGGGGACCTGGGCCGCCTCCAGTACGGTGACGGCCATCTTCGTGACCGGCCGGGCGATGGAGGCGATGTCGACGGCCTGGAAGTCCTCCTTGTGGATGACGGCGGTGGGCGCCTGCCCGGTGATGCAGAGGATCGGGATCGAGTCGCCGGTCGCGGAGTAGAGCCCCGTGATCATGTCGGTGCCGGCCGGGCCCGAAGTGCCCACGCAGACACCGATGTTGCCGGGGTGGGTACGGGTGTAACCCTCGGCCATGTGCGAGGCGCCCTCCACATGGCGGGCGAGGGTGTGGCTGATCCCGCCGGAGGCCTTGAGCGCCGCGTAGAAGGGGTTGATCGCCGCGCCGGGGACACCGAACGCGTGCGTGACGCCCTCCCGCCTGAGGATCTCGACTGCCGCGCGGGCAGCGGTCATACGAGCCATAGAACAACTCCTCGGATTCGTACTCCCGTCGCGCCCCGCGGAGAGTGAGGACTTGCGTGACCATTCCGCATCACATTTCCGTATTGCGGAATTCACTTTCTACTATCTGGAAACAATGTAAGTGGGCTCGCGAAGGCCGTCAAGAGACGGACAAGCGGGGGTTCCGTGGAGCACGATGGGACCCTTGCCCCTGACGTCACGTAGTGGAGTGGGCCATGGCCGAGAGCGTGCCGGTGCGGTGCCCGGCCTGCCTGCGCGAGCATCTGTACGCGGCTCCGTCGTATCCGTGCGCGTGCGGTGCGCCGGTCAGCCCCTCGCTCGACCAGCGGGCGACCGCGACGGCCGTGACCCACCGCGTCTGGGACGAGCAGTGGGTCACCGTCCGCTGCACGGCCTGTGGCCGCCGGGACCAGTGGCCGCACCCCGAGCTGGGCTGCCCCTGCGGTACCGTCCTGCGCATCCCGGTGACGCGGTCCGCCCCGGACACTCAGCCGACAGCAGCGCAGGCCACGGACACACAGCCCCCGCCCGGCACCGCGAAACTCCCCGCCGCCCTCCGTACCCCCCGTCCCCGCTCCACCGCCCGCCCCCGGCGCGCCTTCCAGCCCGTCACCATCCGCACCGCGCGCGACGCCGTCACCGCCGCCGCCCTCTATCTGCGCTGGCTGGGCTACCAGGACATCCGCCGCGCGGACCAGCGGCCCCCGTCCGGCGTCGGGCTCGCCGCCCGCGGCGTCCTGGCACAGGTCGACCCGACGGTGAGCCCGGCGTCACCGCGGGACATCGAGTGCCTGTGGCTGACGGCCATGACGGAGTCCTCGGACTGTGTCTACTTCTCCCTCGCCGGGTACGAGGACGAGGCCCGCGTCCGCGCCGACACCCTCGGCATCCCCCTCTTCGTCCTCGACCTCACCGGCACCCCGCAGCCGGTCAACAGCCCGGCGGACGACCTCGACGCCACCGGAGTCTGAGGCCGGATATCCGGGTGCCCGGCCCACGCCCGCGTCGGATACTCGGCGCATGCGCATCCGCCGGGCCACCCCCGCCGAACTCCCCGCCCTCCGCGCCGTCGAACGCGCCGCCGGCTCCCTCTTCCGGGCCCTGAGCGGGTCCGGCGAAGCCCGCTTCGGATCGGCAGCACCCCAAAGGGGCGCGGGCAACTGCGCGACCAGCCTCGATGGCACCACAGCGGACCGACAGCGCCTCGCGGCACTTCCAGCGGAGCGCTTGGGCATGGCGGCGATCGCGGACGACGAGCCTCCCGCCCTCGACGTACTGGAGCGGTACCGGCGAGCGGGCCGCGCGTGGGTCGCCGCCTCCACCGACGACGACCGCCCCCTCGCCTATCTGATCGCCGAACCGGTGGACGGCGCTCTCCACATCGAACAGGTCTCCGTCCACCCCGACTTCGCGCACCGGCGCATCGGCGAGGCGCTCCTCGCCTACGCAGCCGACCGCGCCCGGGAGGAAGTGCTGACCCACCTGACCCTGACCACGTTCACCGAGGTCCCATGGAACGCGCCCTACTACGCCCGTCTGGGTTTCCGCGCCCTCGACGAGTCCGAACTCACCCCGGGGCTGCGGAAGATCCGCGCCGAGGAGGCCGAGCACGGCCTCGACCGCTGGCCCCGCGTCTGCATGCGCCGGCCCTGATCGGCGACCGCCGCCCTCATTCCTCCCCGGCGTACCTCTCCCGCAGCTCCACCTTGCGCACCTTCCCCCGACACCGTCATCGGGAAGGCATCCAGCACCTGGCAGGTCGGCGCCGACGGTGTCGCCGAGCAGGACCGTACCGCTCGTGCCGTGCGTGTGCGACGACTCCGCGGCCGCCAACTCGCGCTGGGTCACCGGAAATCCTCCTCGCGGTACTCGTCCGCCGAACCCGCCGCAGTCGCCTCGCGCAGCTCGATCCGGCGGATCTTGCCGGACACGGTCTTGGGCAGGTCGGCGAACTCCAGTCGGCGCAGGCGCTTGTAGGGGGCGAGGGTCTCCCGGCTGTGCTCGAACAAAACCTTCGCGGTGTCGGGGCCCGGCTCCCAGCCGGCCGCGAGCACGACGTACGCCTTCGGTACGGCGAGACGCAGCTCGTCCGGCGCGGGGACCACGGCGGCCTCCGCCACCGCCTCGTGCTCCAGCAGCGCGCTCTCCAGCTCGAAGGGGGAGATCTTGTAGTCGGAGGCCTTGAAGACGTCGTCGGCCCGGCCGACGTACGTGATGTAGCCGTCCTCGTCGCGCGAGCCGATGTCCCCGGTGCGGTAGAAGCCGCCGGCCATCGACTCGGCCGTGAGGTCGGCGTCGCCGTGGTAGCCGGTCATCACGCCGACCGGGCGGGTGGAGAGGTCGAGCGCGATCTCGCCCTCGGGCGCGCCCGGTTCACCCGAGACCGGGTCGAGGAGGACGACCTTGTAGCCGGGGCTCGGGCGGCCCATGGAGCCCGTCTTCAGCGGCTGGCCGGGGCTGTTGGAGACCTGGACGGCGGTCTCCGTCTGCCCGAAGCCGTCCCGGATCGTGACACCCCAGGAGCGGCGCACCTGTTCGATGACCTCCGGGTTGAGCGGCTCCCCGGCGGCCACGACCTCGCGCGGCGGGGTGCGCAGCCGCCTCAGGTCGGCCTGGACGAGCATGCGCCAGACGGTCGGCGGGGCGCAGAAGGAGGTGACGCCCGCGCGGTCCATCTCCGCCATCAGCCGGGTGGCGTCGAAGCGCGTGTAGTTGTGGATGAAGACGGTGGCCTCCGCGATCCAGGGCGCGAAGAGGTTGGACCAGGCGTGCTTGGCCCAGCCGGGCGAGGAGATGTTCAGATGCACGTCGCCGGGCTTGAGGCCGATCCAGTACATGGTCGCCAGATGTCCGATGGGGTACGACGCGTGGGTGTGCTCGACGAGTTTGGGGCGGGCGGTCGTGCCCGAGGTGAAGTAGAGCATCAGGGGGTCGTCGGAGTGGGTGGGACCTTCCGGCGTGAAGTCCGCCGGGGCCTCGTACGCGTCCTCGTACGGCTGCCAGCCCTCGGGGGCGCCGCCCACCGCGATCCGGGTGTAGCCGCCGGGCACCTCGTCGAACTTGCCGGTGTCCTCGGCGCGGACGAGGACGTGGGCGACCCGGCCGCGCCCGACCCGGTCACGCAGGTCTGAGGGGCCGAGCAGCGGGGTGGCGGGGATGACGACGGCGCCGACCTTCATCGCGGCGAGGGCCGTCTCCCACAGCTCGGTCTGGTTGCCGAGCATGACGAGAACGCGGTCCTCGGGGCGGACTCCGCGCCCGCGCAGCCAGTTGGCGACCCGGTCGGAGCGGGCGGACAGCTCGGCGAAGGACAGCCTGGCCTCGGAGCCGTCCTCCTCGACGATGTGCAGGGCGGTGCGGTCGTTCCCGTCCGCGATGACGTCGAACCAGTCGAGCGCCCAGTTGAAGCGCTCGGGACGCGGCCAGCTGAAACCCTCGTACGCGGTGGCGTAGTCCTCCCGGTGGGCCAGCAGGAAGTCCCGCGCCTCGCGGAAGGTCTCGGTCACCGTCGTCATCAGTCCTCCTCGGTCCCGGGCCGTTGCCGGGCGACACTCTGACATCGTGTAATCCGTGATGCAGGTCTCACTACCCCCGAACGGGGGTGAGTGCTACGTGCGACCGGCGGCCTCACCACGAACAGGCCGGACGAAGGGGCGATGACGTGGCAGCAGACACGGCCGAGGCGGCAGAGGTGCAACGGGCGCTGGCCCGGCTGCGGCGGGCCACCGGGCTGCCGGTCGCCTTCGGCGGCCTGGTGGAACCCGGGCGCCGGCACATGCGCATCAGCGAACTGAACGGCAATTCCACCCAGTCGCTGCGCTCGCTCGCGGTGATCTCCGGCAGCGGTCTGGGCGGCAAGGCGGTGGCCATGGCCCGCCCGTGCGTGGTGACGGACTACTCCGCCTCCCGGCAGATCAGCCATGAGTACGACATCCCGGTCGCCGCCGAGGGCCTGCGCTCCGTGGTGGCGGTCCCGGTCGTCGTACGGCGCCGGGTGCGCGGAGTCCTGTACGGCGCCCTGCGCACCGCCCAGCCCCTCGGTGACCGCACGATCGGCGCGGCGGTCGAGGCGGCCCGGGACGTGGAGCAGGCGCTCGTCGTACGGGACCGGGCGCGGGAGCTGCTGGCGGCGGCGCGTCCGGATCCCGCCGGTGCCGGGGCGCCGGACGCCGGGGCGTGGGAACAGGTGCGGGAGGCGCACGCGGCGTTGCGTGTGCTGGCCCCGCGTATCGCCGACCCGGTGCTGCGGGACGAACTGCTCTACGCGTGCGGTCTGCTGGCCGCCGGGCGGCCCGCGGTCCGGGTCGAGCTCGCGCCGCGTGAGCTGGACGTCCTGGCGTGTGTCGCCTCGGGGGCGTCCAACGCGGTCGCCGCGGAGCGGCTGGGGCTGCGTCCTGAGACGGTGAAGGGCTATCTGCGCTCGGCGATGCGCAAACTGGGTGCCCACTCGCGCGGGGAGGCGGTCGTGGCGGCCCGGCGGGCGGGGCTGCTGCCCTGAGGAACCGTCGTCACGCTCCGCACACGCATACCGAGCATTCATTCACAGGTGACTTGAATTTCCCCATGCTGCTACCGTCCTGTTATTTGGCTCACCACGTCGTCCGTCCGAATTTCAAAGATCTGTTGCCTAATATTGGGGCCCACACGACACAGGAGGGGAGCGGTGACCGTGCGACGGGACTTCCAGGAGTCTGGCCGAAGCCGCTCTGACCTGCTCATAGGCCGGGACGAAGCACTCACAGGGGCGCGCGAGCAGCTTTCGCGCGGCGGCAGCGTACTGCTGCACGGACCCGCCGGAATAGGAAAGTCGACCGTTCTGCGGACATTGGCCGCCGAATACGGCGAATCCGCACGGACCGTCTTGCGCTGCTCCGCCACCGAGTCCGAATCGCATCTCCCGTTCCTCGCGCTCGCCGATCTTCTGGGCCTGGTCCTCGACGAGGTGTCCGGCCAGTTGCCCGTCGCGCAGCGTGTCGCTCTGGAGTCGGCGCTCACCGGCCGCGGCGAGTCCACGCTCCAGCGCGACGGGCTCGCACTGCGGTTGGCCGTGCTGTCCGCGCTGCGCGCACTGGCCGCCAAGGGCCCCGTCCTCGTCGTCGCCGACGACCTCCAGTGGCTGGACACCGCGAGCACCGAACTGCTCGGTTTCGCGGCCCGCCGCCTGGGCGACGACCCCGTCCGGATGGTGTTCGCGGGGCGGACGGACGGACAGGAGTACGACCGCTATCTACGCGCGTCCACACCCGACACCCTGGCGGTCCGGGTGAACCCGCTGACCCACTCCCAGGTGGCCGCGCTCCTGGACCACCGGGGCTACGGCGGCCTCCCGCGTTCGGCCGTGCGGGAGATCCACCGCACCAGCGCCGGCAACCCGCTGTACGCCCTCGAACTGGGCCGGGCCCTGGCCGAGAACCCCACTCCCCCGCGCCCGGGCGAACCGCTGCCGGTGCCCACCTCCCTGCGCGCGCTGGTCCTCAGCCGACTGGAGATGCTCTCGGACGACGCCCGCCGCACCCTCCTCGTGGTGAGTGCCGGTGCCCGCCCCACCCTGTCCCTGCTGCACGCGGCCGGCCGGGAGAACGCCGGAGCGGAGACCGCCCAGGCCGCGGCCCTCGGACTGCTGGCGACCGAGCCGGAGGGCCCTGCCGTACGGTTCGCGCACCCCCTCGTCTCGGCCGCGCTGTACGCGGAGGCCAGTGCCCAGGAGCGCCGGGCCGCGCACGCCGCGCTGTCCACGGCCGCCTCCGACCCCATCGAGCGGGCCCGGCACCTCGCCCTGGCCACCGAGGGCACGGATCCGGAGGTGGCCGCCCGGCTCGCCGAGGCCGCCGCGCTGGCCCGGGACCGCGGGGCGCCTTCGGTGGCCTCCTCGCTCGGGCTGCTCGCCGTCCGGCACACTCCGGCCGACAGCGTGCCCAGCCCGGACGAGCACCGGTTGCGGGCCGCCGAGGACGCGATCACCGCCGGTGACCTGGATCTCGCGCGGGACATCGCCCGCCAGGTGCTCGCCCGGACCGCTGTGCCCGAGGACCGGGTACGGGCCTGGATCATCGTGATCGACACGGCGGGCCACGCCATGACGGAGGTCGACGCAGTCTTCCCGCAGGCGCTGGCCGACGCGGGTGACGACCCCCGGCTGCTCGCCCTGATCCACTACCAGCTGGCCTGGCGGGCGCTCCTCGTTGAGGGCGACTTCGCCGAGAGCCGCGAGGAGGCCGCGCGCGCGTCGGAGCTCGCCGCGCGGGGCGGCGACCGGCACACGGAGCTGATGTCGCTGTCCTTCCAGGCCCATACCGAGACCCTGATGGGCCACCCGGACGCGCCCGCGACCATCAAACGCGCCCTGAAGGAGCCCCAGGACCCGCGAGTCACCGTCCATCACAACGGCATCGGTTCGGTCCGCTTCCGCTGGCTGGTCATGAGCGACCAGCTGCCCGAGGCGCGGGCCACCATCACCACCCTGCTGCGCGAGGTGCGCCGGCGGGGATCGGTCGAGAGCGAGGTGCACTTCCTGCGCGGCCTGGCCGAGACCGAGCTGCGCTGCGGGCACTGCGGCCGGGCGCTCGACCTGGCCCGGGAGAGCCTGCGGCTGGCCAGGGACACCGGCATCGGTGAGGTCGCCTCCGCGATGCTCGCCGCGCTGGCCGAGGCGTCCGGCGGCGATGTGGACCGGGCGCTGGCGCTGGCCAAGGAGTCCGTCGAACACGCCGAGGAGAACGGCGACCTGATCTATCTGTCCCGGGCCCAGGCAGCCCTGGGATACGCCCGGTTGGTGGCCGGCGACGCGCCGGGCGCGGTGCAGTCGCTGCGCCGGGCACGGGAGTTGGAGCACGATCTCGGCGTCGACGACCCGGCGCGCGGACGCTGGCAGGGCGACCTCGCGGAGGCGCTCGTCCGCGTCGGCGAGACCGACGAGGCGCAGGAGGTCATCGACGTGTCGCGCGCCCACGCGCTGCGGCTGGGCCGGGAGAGTGTGCTGGCGGTGCTTGACCGGGCCGAGGCGCTGGTGCGGGCCGCGCGCGGTGAACACGAGGCGGCTCTCGCCCAGTTGACGTCCGCGCAGGACCGACTCGCCAAACTGGGCTACGGACTTGAGGAGGCGCGCGCCGCACTCGCCCTGGCCGAGCTCCGGGCCGCCCCGGCCGGACCGGCGCAGGCCCCGACGTCGTACGACGAGGCGGCACGTCTGTTCAGACGCTCGCGCGCGCTCCCCTGGCTGCGCCGGGTGGACGCGGCCACCGTGCCGACTCCCGCGCCGCAGCCGCTCGTACAGCAGCCGCAGGCCGCCGCCGCGCTCGACGGGCTCGCCGCGATGGAACGTCAGGTCGCGGCGCTCGTCATGGAGGGTGCGACCAACCGCGAGATCGCCGGACGCCTGTTCATCAGCGTCAAGACGGTCGAGGCGACACTCACCCGGGTGTACCGGAAGCTGGGGATCCGGTCTCGGGTGGACATCGTCCGACTGGCGGCGGGACGCCACACCAAGTAACGCGCGCATACCGGTCGTACCGCTTCCACGCACGCCCCGCGCACGCGCCGTAGCCGCTCCCACACGGGTGCCGTACGGCCGGGCGCCTGCGCGGAATCCATCCTTGCGCTCTCACCGTACCGCGCCGCCGACGTCGTACGACCGAGGGTTTTCCCTCCCCAACTCCCCTAGGGGGTTCCCTCATTGGGTGGGCCCTTATCCGGCTCCTACCTTGTGGATGTGCCGCTCGCCGGGCACACGGGACAGCACCACCGCCCCGTGAACCAACCCCCACACCCGCGCGTCCCCCCACCGGCAATCCCCCCCCAAGAGGAGAACCCATGTTCGGGCTCGCCCGTGCAAAGAAGGCCGCCGCAGTTCTGGTGGCCACCGCTGCCGCCGCGTCGACCGCGCTGATCGCAGCCCCCGGCGCCGTCGCCGCGCCCCAGCCCATCGTGGGCGGTACGACGACCACCGCGTCGGCGTACCCGTACGTCATGCAGATCACGGACTCCTCGCAGAACCAGTTCTGCGGTGGCACCCTCGTCTCGGCCACCAAGGTCGTGACCGCCGCCCACTGTATGGTCGGCGAGACGACCAGCAGCGTCAGAGTCGTCGGCGGCCGTACCTACCGCAACGGCACCAACGGCACCGTCAGCCGGGTCACCGGCATCTGGATCCACCCGAGTTACACCACCGCCACCAGCGGCGAGGACGTGGCCGTGCTGACCCTGGCCACCTCGATGCCGTACACCACGGCGTCGTACGTCACCTCGTCGCAGACCGGCGTGTACGCGGCCGGCACGACCGCCCGCATCATCGGCTGGGGCACCACCTCCTCCAACGGCAGCTCCTCCAACCAGCTGCGCACGGCGACGGTCCCGACCGTCTCCAACGCCAGCTGCACCAGCTCGTACGGCTCCAGCTACGTCGCGAGCGACATGGTCTGCGCCGGATACACCTCCGGTGGCGTCGACACCTGCCAGGGCGACAGCGGCGGCCCGCTGATGATCGGCGGCGTCCTGGCAGGCATCACGTCCTGGGGCGAGGGCTGCGCCGCGGCCGGCTACCCCGGGGTCTACACCCGGCTGACCACCTTCTCCAACCTGGTCGCGGCGCAGGTCGCGTCGTAGTCACCAGCGGTACAGCCACCACAGTCTCCTGAGCACCCCTCAGGTGAATGCCAGGGGGCGTTGCGGACCGGCCACGAGCGGTCCGCAGCGCCCCCTATCCACGTCGTGCCGCCTCTGCGTGAGGGCCGCCCTCATCCGCGTACGACGGTCCCGAACCGGATGTCGTACGCCGTTCCCGCGTGCAGCACCGCGAGCATCCGCTCACCCTCCTCGACGACCGCTGCCCGCTGGTCCCTGGTGAGCCCGCCGAACGGCTCGACGGTGAGCGTGCCGTCCGCGAGGCGCCACAGGCCCGCGAGGAGGCCGTCGACGAGCAGGACGCTGTGCGCCTGATTGCCCGTCCAGGTACGGCCCCTGAGATCGGCGGGGACGACGCGGGTGCGGTCGGCGTGCGAGAGGAGCAGGTTGTCGAACTCGGGCAGGAAACGCGGCGGGGCCGGGGTGTCCGGGTCGGGGCGGGGAGCGTCGGGGAGGTCGAAGAGCTCGGTGCCGCGTTCGTCCCGGAAGGTCAGAAGCCGCGGGCGGAGGCGTTCGAAGGCGTCACGCAGCCGGGTCAGACCGGCCCAGATCTGCATGTCCTTCACGGAGGCCGGGCCGAAGGCGGCGAGATAGCGCAGGACGGTCGCGTCCAGGGTCGGGGCCGGGTCCGGGTCCGGGTCCGGGTCCGGGTCCGGGCCGGCGGAGCGGCCGAGCCAGTGCTCGGCGGTGGTGAGGGCGACCTGGCCACTGCGGCCCCACAGGCCGCGCGGGGTGACCTGGACGAGCGGGAGCCGGCAGCGGGCCGCGACGGCCAGGGACTGGGGGTCGGCGTCCGGCCATTCGACGAGAAGCGCCTCGCGCAGCTGCTTCATCGTGCGTGGCTCCGCCTCGACGAGGTCACGGGCGAGGGCGGTGAGCCGGTCGAGGTCGACGCCCACAAGTCCCTTGCGGAAGTGGGTGAGTTCGCGGTCCCGGGCGGACTGGACGAGTGGTCGCAGGGTGAGGCAGTCGTCGGCGGTGTGGGTGTGGATGGTCGAGCGAATGGTGACGATGCGGACGGCCTCACGGTCGGCCATCAGCCGGGACAGTTCCTCGGGGGCGAACCCGTCGAGGCGGGCGGCGAGGGCGTGGTACGGGGGTTTCACGTTCTGCGCCTGGAGACCGAGGAGGTGCGCGAGGGCGTCCTGGGCGGAGATCGGCGACCGGGCGAGGAGCAGTTGCCGGGCGAGGGTGGCGCGGCCGAGGGCGCGGGGGCCGAGGACGGGGGCCGAGGCTGCCGGGGCCGACCCGGGACTCGTCGTCGCGGCGGCTGTCGAGGTCGTCTTCGCCGTGTTCTGCTTCGCCGTGTTCGCCATGTTCCGCACGCTAGCTCCGCTTGCGGACAGTTTCTGTCCGCAAGCCCCGCGACCCCCGACCCTGAGCCGCCAGGCCCAATGGGGCGTGTCATCGGGAAAGTGCGCCAGAGACCGCCGACGGACTTCAGGACCGATCCCGTCTCCCGCCAAGACCCCGCGCCGCTCGGCATCGCGGCACTCCGCGCCCGTCACGGACGGGACTGCGGGACGCCATGTGGCCCCAGAACCCTTCAGCCAACCGGTCTGACAATCCTCCATTTCCTCCGAACGGGCCGATTCGATCTTCTTCACCGTTCCTATACATAGCTCGATGGGGTGTTCGCTTTACGAGACGAGGACACAGTGTTCAGAACAGAACCAGGCACCGCCGCCTCGCGCCGGCGCGTGCACGACGCTCCGCCGGGACGGCGGAGACGGCTGGCCGGTCTGACCGGTCTGACCGGTCTGAGTCTCGCCCTGATCGCGACCGGTTCACCGGCCGTCGCGGTCACCGGGCTCGGCCCGCTCGGCGCGACCGCCCGGGCCGCCGCTCCCGGCGACGGCACCGTGACCGTACGGGTCGTCACCGAGGTGGACGCCGACGGCGCGTACGACGGCATGCTGGAGCCGGGCCTCGCCGGCGTCCAGGTCAGCCTGACGGACGACGCCGGCACCGTCCGGAACCGGACGACCGGGGCCGACGGCACCGCCACCTTCGCGGCCTCGTCCGAGCGCACCGTCGGCAGGTACCGCGTCCAGGTCACCAACCCGGACCCCGACACCCTCTCCCCCGCCGTCGCGGGCCCGGGCACGGGCGCCGGCGTCATCCGCAGCAACGTCGGCTTCGTCGATGTGTCCGGCGGTACGAACGTCACGTACACGACCGGCTTCTGGGAGCCCGGCGTCTACTGCCAGGAGAACCCGAACCTGGTCAGCTGCAACCTCACCAAGGGCGACGCCCCCGACACCCACAAGGGCCTGGTGTCCTTCGGCGGGGGCTTCACCGGCGAAACACCCGACGCCAGTGTCACCCAGCTGACCGACAACACGAAGCAGCAGGCCGTGTTCGGCATCGGCGTGGACCGCACCGGCAACAAGTACATGGGCACGCTGGTCAAGCGGCACACCGCGTACGGCCCGGCGGGCAACACCAACACGATCTACCGCCAGTTCGGCACCGACACCACCGTCGACACCTTCGTCACACTGCCCGGCACACTCACCGCGCACGAGACCACCGGCAACTGGCTGCACGACGACGCCGTCTACGGCAAGGTCGGCCGCGAGGGCATCGGCGACGTCGACGTCTCCGGTGACGGCAGGACGCTGTACGCGGTCAACCTCAACGACTCCAAGCTGTACAGCGTGGCCATCCTGGGCTCCGGCGAGACCGCGAGACCCGGCACGCAGACCGCGTACGACATCCCGAGGCCGAGGGCCTGCGCCGGCCAGTGGCACCCGTACGGAATCGGCGTGCGCGGCAAGCGCGTGCTGGTGGGCGGGGTCTGCGGCGCCGAGACGAGCGTCACCACCGACCTCCCGTGGGGCGACCCGACGCAACTCAGCGCGCACGTCTACGAGTTCGGCAACGGTGCGTTCGGCGAGATCTTCACGCACTCGCTGGACTACCAGCGTGGGTGCGCCTACCGGTTCATCGGTGCCCCGCCCGCCGCCTACCGCTGCACCAAGCCGTCCACCGTCGGCCAGGTGATGAGCGCCCAGTGGGAGGCCTGGAACGAGCGGGTCCCGGGCACGGAGACGCATTCCTTCGTCTCCGCCCCGCAGCCCATCCTGTCCAACATCGAGATCGCCGACAACGGCGACCTGGTGCTGGGCTACCGCGACCGCTTCGGCGACATGACCGGCACCGCCACGTTCGCCCACAACAGCACGGCCCGTCCGCTGGTGACCGGCATCGCAGCGGGTGACGTACTGCGCGCCTGCAGGTCGGGGAAGACCTACACGCTGGAGAACAACGCCTCCTGCGGTTCGCTGACCGGCGACAAGCCGGGCAACGGCCAGGGCCCGCGCAACGGGGAGTTCTACGACGACTCCACCCGTGTGGGCCCCGACGCCACCACGATCGACGCGGTCCACGACCAGATCACCGAGGGCGGCACGGTGCTCCAGCCGTACCGCGACAGGGTGTGGAGCACGTCCTACGACCCGTACGGCGCCTTCCAGCAGGGCGTTCGCCGCTGGACCGCGGACAACGGCGCGAGCGTGGGCAACCTGCTCATCCAGGCGACCTGGAACAACGACCTCGCCCTCCGCCAGAACCTCTTCGGCAAGGCCAACGGTCTCGCCGACCTGGAACTCGTGTGCGACCAGGCGCCCGTGCAGATCGGCAACCGGGTCTGGTACGACTCGAACGGCAACGGCATCCAGGACCCGTCCGAGCCGCCCGTCGCGGACGTCGTCGTCACACTGACCCCGCCGACCGGACCGCCGCTGACCGCCACGACCGACGCGAACGGCGAGTACTACCTGGGCACGCAGGAAGGCCTGGCGCCGAACACGACGTACGCGACGACCTTCGACCACAGCGGCATCGACCCGTCGACGCTGCCCGGCTCCCCGGCCATGGCCGAGCTGAAGTGGACCCGGCAGGGAGCCGGCTCCAGCCGTGCGCTCGACTCGAACGTCGACTCGGCGGGCCGGACCGCGGTGGCCGTCGGCGACCCCGGCGACGTCAACCACACGATCGGCGCGGGTCTGGTCGGTCAGGTCGGCGAACTGGGCGACCGCGTCTGGCACGACACCAACGGCAACGGCATCCAGGACGCGGGCGAGCCCGGTACGAAGGACGCCCCGGTCGAGCTGGTCGACCCCGCCACGGGTGACGTGCTCAGGACCGCCACGACGGACGCGAACGGGAAGTACCTGTTCACGGATCTGCCCGACGGCCGCTACAAGGTCTGCTTCCGCAGCCCGCGCGGCTACCTCTGGACCAGGCAGAACGCGGGCGCGACGGGTGACGACTCGGTCGTCGACACGACCAGCGGCTGCTCCCCCGTGGTCACCCTCGGCCCGGGCAACCGCCAGGACCTCACTCTCGACGCGGGCCTGGTCAGGGGGTTGGCGCTGACGGTCGTCAAGACCGACAAGAAGACCGGCAAGCCGCTGCGGGGCGCGGTCTTCCAGCTGTGGCTCGACAGCAACGGCAAGTCCGGCCTCCAGCGGGGCGGCCCGGGCAGGGACCGGATGGCCGGCGACTGTGTCACCGGCGGGATGGGCAGGTGCTCCTTCGACGACAACCGCGTCGGCGCGTACCACCTCGTGGAGAAGGACGTCCCCGAGGGCTACGTCCTGCCGGACAACCCGGTCTTCGGCCCCTACCGTCTGACCCTGGCGAACGGCACGGGTACCGACGGGCTGATCGTGGGGATCACCAACAAGCGGGGGGAGCCGTGCAAGGGCGACAAGTGCTGACGCCCTGCCCAGTGGGGTGACGGCCGCGCACCCGGGAGGGTGACGCGGGGCGGGCCGCGTACCGGTGTCGACCGGTACGCGGCCCGCCCGCATGTGGAGACGTCACCATGCGACGCATCAGGAGTGGCACGACCGAGAAGACACGAAGGGTACGGCGGACCTGGTGGGCGGCGGGTGTCCTCACAATGGAGGTCTGTGGCGGCGGTCTCCTGCTCACCGGCGGCGGCGATCCCGGCCCGCGGCCCCTCTCCGCCGACGAGCCCCAGCGCATGGCCCTGGCCCGCTTCCACACCTACCGGGTCAGTCCCTCGGAGATCACCGTCCGCGCGGCCTCGGGCGACGGCTCGGCCGTGGTGCGCGCCGTCGCCGACCATCGCAGACACCGGGCGGTCGGGTGGTACGAGGTGACGGGCGCCGGACGTCCGGACGGCGGCCTGCTCGCCTGGGACCGCAGCGGGCTGTCGGTGGCCCGGGAGGGCGGTGGCGGAGGTACGGCGGCCAACGGGGCGGCCGCCGGGTCCGCCCCGTACTCCACGGCTCCCGCCGAGCGGGCGCTGCGCGCGGCCGGGCAGCTGAAGCCGGCCTCGTGGACACGCCGCGCCTTCCGCGCCGCCCCGCGCGGCCCGCCCGCAGGGCGGACTGGTCGGTCACGCCGGTGAACAGCGGGCCGTTGGCGAGGTGGTTGCGGACGGTCAGGTTCTCCACGACGGAGCCCGCGCCGGGCACGGTGATGCCGTTGGCCCGCTCGAACTCCCCGTCGACGACCACCCGGGAGCCGTCGAGACCGCGCAGCACGATCCGCGCCTGTACGACGACGTGGACATCTTCGCGAAGACCCCGCAGGGCCGGTACGTCATCCCGCTGCGGTCGCACGTACGGGCGGCCGGTCCACGGCTGGACGCGGGCGCGCGGATGCTGCGCCGGGGCTACGGCTACGACGCCGGGCCGGACGACCGGGGCCTGCTGTTCGTCGCCTTCATGCGGGATCCCGTGCTGTTCGCGCGCGTCCAGCACCGGATGACGGCGACGGACGAGCTGAGCCGCTTCACCGAGCACCGGGCTTCGGCGGTGGCGTACGTCCTTCCGGGTGCCCTTCCGGGCGAGGACCTGGGGGAACGGCTGCCGGCCTGACCGCGTCCACCGGCCTCAGCCTGCGCTCCGTGCCCGGCTTCACGCCCCACACGTACACGGCGTCGTCCTGGACGAGGGTGTTCCACAGTCGCCGGGCGTCGTCGAGGCGCAGGTTGACGCAGCCGTGGGAGCCGCCGGAGAACAGGTCACCGGGGGTGCCGTGGAAGGCCTGGCCGTCGCTGAAGAACTGGGAGTAGGGCATGGGCGCGTTGTCGTACAGGTCGGAGTAGTGGTCGAGCACGCGCCAGTAGACGGTGTACCAGCCGGTCCGGGTCTCGTAGCCGTCGCGCCCCGAGCGGACGGGCACCGGCGCGTACACCACCCGGCTCCCGGACTGCACCCACATCAGCTGCCGGGTCAGATCGACACAGGCGATGCGGTACGTGCGGACAGGGCACTTTCCGGCCGCGTTCGGGTCGGCTCGGGCCTCGACGACCAGCATCGTGCGGTAGGTCGTGAGGCCCGCGTAACCGTCGGCGGGCCGCACCCCGTTGCGGCTCTGGAAGGTGCGGACCGCCTCGCAGTCGGCGGGCGTCTGCCGGCCGTCCACGGTCAGCTTCAGATGCTCCTCCAGCTCGCGCTGGTAGGGGCCGGTGCCGGCCGCGCAGGCCTCGGGCGCGGGTACGGCGTCGGCCGTGGCGATTCCCGTCGGTGCCAGCGCCCCGAGGAGGAGCCCCAGGGCCACCGCCGATGCCGTACCTCGGGATCTCGCCACAGCGCCTCCTCAGCGGGCCGGCATGCGTCCTCCTTTCAGAGATACGTCACTTCGGTGGGGCGGGGCCGGTCGGACTAGCCCGTGCGGGTGCGCGGGCGGCCCCTCGCCTCTCAGCTCTGTCAGTCCTGTCGCCCCCTCAGGTCGATCGCCGTGACCGCCATCGCCAGCGGTCCCGGGGCCAGGAACGCGAGCGGGAGCAGCGTCCAGGCGCACAGGGCCGCCGTGGCCAGGGCGAGCAGGACGAGGGCGCTGCCGCCCGGGTCTCGGAGTGTGTCCCGCGCGGCGGTGCGCACGGCGGCCGGCCAGTCGGTGAGCGACTCGGGGCGTCCGCAGGCGCGCAGGCCGGTCACGGCCGCGTACGCGGCGATCACGGCGGCCACGGCCGCGAAGGCCGGTCCGCCCGGCAGGCCGGTGCGGGCGAGCGCCAGGTCGGCGAGCACGAGCAGAACGCCCATCACGGCGGCGAGCCCGGCGAGCAGGTCTCCGACGCGCAGGCGCTGCCGCAGCAGCCGAAAATAACGCCCGGCGGTGACCGGGCGGTCCTCCCGGGTGCCGCGCAGGACCTCACAGGCCGTGGAGAGCGCGGCGGGGGCGGTCAGCAGCGGCAGGCTCGCCACGGCCGTGGCGAATCCGACGCTCAGGACATCCGCGAAGAGGGTCATGCGCGGGCCGAAGATCTCGCCCGGCTCACGGGTCGTACGCATGCCGCTCATCGCTTCACCCCTTGATCCCGGAGTTGGCCATGCCCTCCACCAGGAACCGCTGGAAGGCGAGGAAGAACAGGACGATCGGCAGCAGCGCGATCACCGACATGGCGAACATCGGGCCGAAGGCGGACGTGCTGGACGCGTCCACGAACGACCTGAGCGCCAGGGTGAGCGTGAACTTGTCCGGCGAGAAGAGATAGATCAGCTGGGTGAAGAAGTCGTTCCAGGTCCAGATGAAGGTGAAGATCGCGGTGGTGATCAGCGCCGGGCGGGTGAGCGGAAGGATCACCAGGAAGAAGGAGCGGAACGGACCGCAGCCGTCGATGCGCGCCGCCTCCTCCAGCTCCCTGGGCAGTCCGCGCATGAACTGCACGATCAGGAAGACGAAGAACGCCTCCGTGGCGAGGAACTTGGGCAGGATCAGCGGCCAGTACGTGTTCACCATGCCGAGCTGGTTGAAGATGATGTACTGCGGGATCAGCACCGCGTGGTGCGGCAGCATGATCGTCGCGATCATGAACGCGAAGAGCGGGCCACGGAAGCGGAAACGCAGGCGCGCGAAGGCGTAGGCCGCCAGGGAGCAGCTGAGTACGTTACCGAGGACCGCGCCGCCCGCGATCAGCAGGGAGTTGGTGAGCAGGCGGGTCACGGAGACGTCGTTCACGCCGTCGAGGGCGGTCTTGTAGTTGGACCATTCCAGGTGGCTCGGCAGCAGGTCGAGGCTGGCGATGACCTCGTTCGCGGGCTTGAGGGAGGTCGCGAGCAGCCAGGCCAGCGGGTAGAGCATCACGAGGAGCGCGGCCAGGCAGCCGAGGTGCAGGATGATCCGTTGCCAGGCAACGGGCTTGCCCACGACGGGAGTTGGTGGTGCGGTGGTCGTCATCGGACGCCCCCTTCGGTGTCGGAGGCGTAGAAGACCCAGGAGCGCGAGGTCCGGAACAGTACGGCGGTGACGGCGCCGATGACGATCAGCAGCACCCAGGCCATCGCGGACGCGTAGCCCATGTGGGAAGCGACGAAGCCCCGGTCGTAGAGGTAGAGCGTGTAGAAGAGCGTCGAGTCGGCGGGGCCGCCCTTGCCGCCGCTCACCGCGAAGGCGGGGGTGAAGACCTGGAAGGCCTGGATCGTCTGGAGGACCAGGTTGAAGAAGATCACCGGGGACAGCATCGGCACGGTGATGGAGAGGAACTGGCGCCATCTGCTCGCGCCGTCCACCTCGGCGGCCTCGTACAGCTCCCCCGGGATCTGCTGGAGTCCGGCGAGGAAGATGACCATCGGCGCGCCGAACTGCCACACCGTCAGCAGGGCAACGGCGACCAGCGCCCAGCCGGGCTTGAAGATCCAGCCGCCGGTGCCGAAGAGGTTGTCGACGGTGCCGCCCTCGTTGAACAGCGCCCGCCACACGAGGGCGACGGACATCGAGGCGCCGAGTAGCGAGGGGGCGTAGAAGGCGGAGCGGTAGAAGGCCCGGCCGCGCTTCATGTTCTTCAGCGCGAGGGCGACGACGAGGGCGAGTCCGAGCTGGAGCGGGACCGCGATGGCAACGTAGGTGAGAGTCGCGCCGACCGACCGCCAGTAGCGCGGGTCCTCGGTGAACATCTGCGTGTAGTTGCGCAGGCCCACCCAGTTCGGCGAGTTGAACAGGTCGTAGTCGGTGAAGGAGAGGTAGAGCGAGACCGCCATGGGGAGCAGGGTGAGCAGACAGGCGCCCAGCACCCAGGGGGACAGGAACACCCAGGCGGCGCCCTCGCGTTGGCGTTTGGGCCGTTTCACGGGGGCCGCCTTCACGGTACGGGCGGGGGCCGGTATCTCGGTGGTGGTCATGACCGCAGCTCCGCCTTCGCCTCGGTGACGTAGTCCTGGGCCGCCTCGCGCGGCGACATGCGCTCGTACGACACCTGGTCGTAGTCGCGCTGGAAGGTGGTCTGCAGGGCGCTGTCGCCCGAGGGGGGCGCCTGGGGCGGGGTGTCGAGCCGCCCTTCGAGGGTGGCCTGGTAGGCGTAGATCGTCTTGTCGAAGTCCTTGAGATCCGGCGCGAGTTCCTCGCGGATCGACTCGTTGACGGGGATTCCCCGGGTCGCGCCGAGGATCGCCGCGGCCTCGCGGTCGTTGAGCATGAAGTCGACGAGCCGGGCAGCCTGTTCCGGGCTGCCGGTGTCGGCGGCGATGCCCATGAACATGGAGGGCTTGAAGTACTGACCGGGGGTGCCGTCCGCGCCCGACGGCATGGGGGCTAGGGCGATGCCGTCCGGGATCAGGGCGAGGTAACCGCTGGCCGGGGCGTCCCAGTTCATGTCGGAGAAGGCCTTGCCGCGGCCGAGCGGGGTGTTCTCGACCGTGCCGTCGAGCTGGGTGGTCTGTTCGGCGGGCGAGACGACACCCTCGCGGCGCAGCCCGTCGGTGAACGTCCACCAGCGGGTCAAGTCGTCCACGGTGAAGCCGAGTTCTTGGTCCCTGGTGTAGAGAGACCTGCCCTGGCCGCGCAGCCAGACCTCGAAGGAGTCCTCGCTCTGCCCGGGGTCGGTGCCGCCGGGTTTGCCGGTCTTCTCCTTCAGCACTCTCATGGCGTCGGCCCATTGGTCCCAGGTCCAGCCGCCGTCCGAGGCGTCGGCGGGCGGCTCAAGGCCCGCCGCCTTCCACTGCGTCGGGTCGTAGACGACGGTCTCGGTGCCGCGTCCCTGCGGAACGGCGTACTGCTTGCCGTCCAGCCTGC
The DNA here is from genome assembly GCF_033441795.1 of Streptomyces sp. ADMS. NCBI lineage: Bacteria > Bacillati > Actinomycetota > Actinomycetes > Kitasatosporales > Streptomycetaceae > Streptomyces > Streptomyces sp. ADMS. Next base: position 38,008 of record NZ_JAVFVX010000066.1, read on the forward strand.
CGGTGGCGAGCAGCCCGGACTCGAACTCCTCTGTCTTCAGAATGCTTTGCTGTGTACCGAGGTCGAGGAGCACACCACCCGAGGCGTACTGGTCGATCATCCGGTAGTCGAGCTGCATGACGTCGGGGGCGTCGCCGCCGGCCGCCTGGGTCGCCAGCTTCTGCTTGTAGGCGTCGTATCCGGCGAACGAGGTCTGTACGTCGACGTCCGGATACTTCTTCTCGAAGAGGTCGACCGCCGCCTGGGTCCTGGCCGCCCGGTCCGGGTTTCCCCACCAGGTGTAGCGCAGGACGACCTTGCCGCCCGCGCTCGTCGAGCCGTCCGGGCCGGAGCAGGCGGTGAGTACGGCACACAGGGCGACGGCGAGACCTGCGGCGACGGCCGCCTTGCGGGACCGCCGGGACTTCCTCGTCTTGTGTCGCGTCGTGTTTCCGGGCATGAGTGGGTCACCCCTTTCGCTAGAAAGCGCTTCCACCCCCCTCGGACGACGACCCTAGGGAAGGTCCGGATGTCAGAACAAGACCCGTGCACCGGTCACCCGGTTTGTCACCAGGTCAGATGCAGGCTCTGCGGAGAGCGGTGGATCATCGACGGGCGCATCGCGACCGGGTGGTCCCCTGCCAGCCGCAGGCCCGGCAGGCGGCTGGTCAACTCCGCCAGGGTGAGCCGGAGTTGTTCGCGTGCGAGCTGGGAGCCGGGGCAGGCGTGGGCGCCGAAGCCGAAGGCGAGGTGACGGACCGGGGTGCGGGTGATGTCGAACTCGTCCGGGCCGGGATGGCGGGCACCGTCCCGGTTGGCGGCGCCGAAGGCGACGAACAGGGTTGCCCCGGCAGGGAGTTCGGTGCCCGCGAGGGTGACCGGGCGGGTGGTGACGCGGCGGAAGCCCTGGACCGCCGCGTCGTACCGGGCGGCCTCCTCCACGGCGGCCGGGATCCGGTCCGGTTCCGCGCACAGCAGCTCCCACTGGTCCGGGTGCCGGAGCAGATGGAGGACCGTCGTGCCGATGAGCGCGGTGGTGGTGAGGTGCCCGGCGATCAGCAGGTTCTGGAGGTGGGAGGCGACCTCGTGACGTTGGTCGAGGGTGAGTTCGGCGCCACCGTCACCGCCGCCGGGGGCGGTCACGGACGTGACGATCTCCGTACAGAGGTCCTCGCGGGGTTCGGCGTGCCGGGCGCGGGCGTACCGGTCGAGGATGTGCTGTGTCGCGACCACGTCCTGGGCGACGGCGAGCTGTTCGTCCTCCGGCAGGGGGCGGAAGAGGAGTTCCTCGGCACGGTAGCCGCCGTGCACTACGGCCGGAATGTCGACGGGATCGAGTCCGACGATCCTGCCGATGACCTCTCCGGGCAGGCAGCGGGCGTATGCGGACATCAACTCCACTTGCCCGCCCTTGTGTTCACCGGCGTCACCGTTCACGAACGCGTCGACCAGGGCGGCGGCCCGCTCGGCGGCGTACGGCACGACGGCGGTGACCCGGGCGGGCGAGAGGCCCCTGACGATGGGGGCGCGCAGTTCCTGGTGCTGGGCTCCGTCCGCGCCGACGACGACGGGCCGCCCGCCGAAGCCGCCGCCGAGTACGGCGAGCGCGGCCGGCGACGGCATGACGTCGGGGCGCAGCGAACCGGCCGAGCAGAAGTCCTCGGCGCGCCGCAGCACTTCGCGGACGTCGGCGTCCCGGGCGACCAGCCAGGCGTCGAGTCCGGCGACGAAGGTCAGCCCCTGGGCGTCGCGGGCACGGGCGTAGTGCGGATAGGGATCGCTCTTCAACTCGTCGAGTCTGTCGTGCAGTTGGTCGAGCGTGTTGTGCGGTCGACTTTCCACGCGGTGCCCTCCGGCCGGGGTGCGGGTCACGAATCGCGAGGTCGCGCCCATGCTGCCGTACCCGGCTCGGAGGCGGAAGCGGTCCTCGGGGCACGGTCTCGCCCCGGGGCCCACCGCTCCCGTCGCGGCGCGACCCGCAACGCTCCCACCGGTGTCCGGCGTACGTCTCCTCGCGAATGGCCGCCTGGGGCTATGGATATGGGTCCGCTGTGAACACGGGCCCCGGGACCCCGGAATGCGCTGTGCCGCCCGCCGGGTTCCCTACGATCGTGCCGTGGTCAACTTCCTCCTCGAACGTACGGTGCCGCTCCCCCTCGACGAGGCCTGGCGCCGGCTCACGGAGTGGCCCCGCCATGCCTCCGTGGTCCCCCTGACCCGCGTCACGGTTCTCACGGACCCGCCGACCCACGAGGGCACGGTCTTCGTCGCCCGTTCGGGAATCGGCCCCCTCTCCTTCGACGACCGTATGGAGGTCACCGTCTGGCGGCCCCCGACGGACGACACTGCGGGATTGTGCCGCCTGGAGAAACGCGGCCGGGTCGTCCTGGGCTGGGCGGAGATCGAGGTGCGCCCGGGGCCGGGGGGCCGCTCGCGGGTGATCTGGCGTGAGGAGTTGCGCGTACGCCTGCTGCCGTCGCTGTTCGACCGGCCGTTGCAGGGGGCGGCGCGGTATGTGTTCGGGCGGGCGGCGAACCGTCTGCTGCGGATCAACTGACGGATGTCGGGACCAGCTCCCGGTGCCGGCAGCACCGCGCGTCGGGGGGAAGAGGAGACGGTGGCAGCGGGTCACTTTCCGGACCCGGCACCCTGGTGACCCGCGGGTCCGCCCGTGGAGTCCAACCCGGCGGTCCGCGGCCGAAGTCCGACTGACGTCAGGCCACCGACGCGATCCGCCCCGCCGGTACGGACGCCGAGGTGACGTCGTGGTGGATCGGCGTGTGCGCCCCGGTCAGGGAAACCCCGCTCCCGCCCCGCCGGTTGGCGACGATTTCCGACGCTATGGACAGCGCCGTCTCCTCTGGCGTACGGGCACCGAGGTCCAGCCCGATCGGTGACCTCAGCCGCGCCAGCTCCAGTTCGGTGACGCCGACTTCACGCAGCCGCTCGTTCCGGTCCAGGTGGGTCCGGCGGGAGCCCATCGCGCCGACGTACGCCACCGGCAGCCGCAGTGCGAGCCGGAGCAGGGGTACGTCGAACTTGGCGTCGTGGGTGAGGACGCACAGGACCGTACGGGCGTCCACAGCGGTCCGTTCCAGGTACCGGTGCGGCCACTCGACGACGATCTCGTCCGCCTCGGGGAAACGGGCGGGTGTGGCGAAGACCGGGCGGGCGTCGCACACCGTCACGTGGTAGCCGAGGAACTTGCCGATCCGGACCAGCGCCGACGCGAAGTCGATCGCGCCGAACACGATCATGCGGGGCGGTGGCACCGACGACTCGACCAGGACCGTGACCGGCGCTCCGCAACGAGAGCCCTGCTCTCCGGTCTCCAGGGTGCCGGTGCGGCCCGCGTCGAGAAAGGCGCGCGCCTCGGCGGCCACCGTGCGGTCCAGTTCGGGGTGGGCGCCGAAGCCGCCCCCGTAAGAGCCGTCCGGGCCGACGAGCAGGGCGCGGCCGAGCAGTTCTGCCGGGCCGGAGACGATCCGCGCCACGGCCGCCGCCTCCCCGCTCGCGGCGGCGGCCAGAGCCGACGCCAGGACGTCACGGAGGGGCGCCGACGCCCGTACCGGCGTCACCAGGATGTCGATGACGCCGCCGCAGGTCAGACCCACGGCGAACGCGTCGTCGTCGCTGTAGCCGAAGCGTTCGAAAACCGACTCGCCGTTCGCCAGGGCCTGTTGGCACAGCTCGTACACCGCGCCCTCCACACAGCCGCCGGAGACCGAGCCGATCGCCGTGCCGTCGGCGTCCACCGCCAGGGCGGCACCGGGCAGGCGGGGCGCGCTGCCGCCCACGGCCACCACGGTGGCCACGGCGAAGTCACGTCCCTGCTCGACCCACCGGTGCAGTTCTTCGGCGATGTCCAGCATCTCTCGGTCTCCTTGGGCAGTGGTCGGGTGCGACGGGCGGCTGGACACTGGTGGACGCCCATGAGGAGCGTGGTGACGGCTGCCGCGAGGGCGGTGGCGTGATGAGCGCCTGCTGCGTGTTTCCCGCCGCGTCCCTGCCGGAGAGGATCAGCGGGTTGAGAAGCAGGATGTACGCCATCGCCATGAAGGTGGTGATGCCACCGCGGATCTCCCGGGCGAGGGTGGAGCCGCGCGGGGTGATGTGGAAGTAGGCGTCAGTAAGGACCGGCCGGACTGGGGGCCCGGGTCCTCCGCGGGGGTCCTGGGCTGTGCCGACTGCTGGGTCATGGTGCCGTCTCCCAAGATTCATTGGGGATTGGGAAGGTGCACGACCCGGGGGACGGCCCGAGGCGAACGTGGTACTCGCGGTGTGCGTGGTCGGTGCGGGTGGCTGGTTCGGTTCGCACGGTTTCCCGCGCCCCTGAAGACAACGGCCCCCGGGCCGAAGAGCGCGGGCCGCAGCCCCTGCTCTTCGGGGTCGCGGAACCGCGCGACCAGCCCCCCACGGGACCCGCACCCGCCGACGAACCGAACCGCCCGAACTCAGGGGCGACCCGAACGACTACGCCGTACCCGTGAGGTGTTCCGGACGTACCGGTGTCCTCGTGAGCTCCAGGCCCGTCGCGTTCCGGATCGCCGCCAGGACCGCCGGAGTCGACGACAGGGTCGGGGCCTCGCCGACGCCTCGGAGGCCGTACGGAGCGTGGTCGTCGGCGAGTTCGAGGACGTCGACCGGGATGGTCGGGGTGTCGAGGATGGTGGGGATCAGGTAGTCCGTGAAGGACGGGTTCCTCACCTTGGCCGTCTTCGGGTCGACGACGATCTCCTCCATGACCGCGATGCCGAGACCCTGGGTGGTTCCGCCCTGGATCTGGCCGACCACCGACAGCGGGTTGAGCGCCTTGCCCACGTCCTGTGCGCAGGCCAGCTCGATCACCTTCACCAGGCCCAGTTCGGTGTCGACCTCCACGACCGCCCGGTGCGCGGCGAACGAGTACTGGACGTGTCCGAAGCCCTGGCCGGTGCGGAGGTCGAAGGGTTCGGTCGGCCGGTGCCGCCACTCCGCCTCGACCTCGACGGCCTCGTCGCCCAGGACGTCGACCAGGTCGGCGAGGACCTCGCCGGCGTCGGTGACGACCTTGCCGCCCTCAAGCAGCAGTTCCGCCGTGGCCCAAGCGGGGTGGTACGAGCCGAACCTGCGGCGCCCGGCCTCCAGCACCTTGTCGCGGACCAGCTCGCACGAGTTCTTGACGGCTCCACCGGTGACGTACGTCTGCCGGGAGGCGGAGGTCGAACCGGCCGAGCCCACCTGGGTGTCGGCCGGGTGGATCGTCACCTGGGTGACGCCCAGCTCGGTGCGGGCGATCTGGGCGTGGACCGTGACCCCGCCCTGCCCGACCTCCGCCATCGCCGTGTGGACCGTGGCCACCGGCTCGCCACCGACGACCTCCATACGCACCCGGGCCGTCGAGTAGTCGTCGAAGCCCTCGGAGAAGCCGACGTTCTTGATGCCGACCGCGTAGCCGATGCCCCGGACCACGCCCTCGCCGTGAGTGGTGTTGGAGAGGCCGCCCGGCAGCTGGCGTACGTCCGCCGCCTCGCCCGCCGTCAGCCACTGCTGCTCCGGTGGGAGGGGCATCGCCTTGACACGGCGCAGGAGTTCGGCGACCGGGGCCGGGGAGTCGACGGCCTGGCCGGTGGGCAGCAGCGAGCCCTGTTCCATGGCGTTGAGGCGGCGGAACTCGACCCGGTCCATGCCCACCGCGTCGGCGAGCTTGTCCATCTGGGCCTCGTAGGCGAAGCAGGCCTGGACCGCGCCGAAGCCGCGCATCGCGCCGCAGGGCGGGTTGTTGGTGTAGAGGGCGATGCAGTCGATGTCGACGTCGTCGACGACGTACGGGCCGGCGCCGAGCGAGGCCGCGTTGCCGACGACCGCCGGGGAGGCGGAGGCGTACGCGCCGCCGTCGAGAACGATCCGTGCCCTGAGGTGGGTCAGCTTGCCGTCCTTGGTGGCCCCGTGCTCGTAGGAGAGCTTCGCGGGGTGCCGGTGGACGTGGCCGAAGAAGGACTCGAAACGGTTGTAGACGATCTTCACTGGTTTGCCGGTGCGTAGCGCAAGCAGGCATGAGTGGATCTGCATCGACAGGTCCTCACGGCCCCCGAACGCGCCGCCGACACCGGACAGCGTCATCCGGACCTTGTCCTCGGGCAGGCCGAGCACGGGCGCGATCTGGCGCAGGTCGGAGTGCAGCCACTGGGTGGCGACGTACAGGTCGACGCCGCCGTCCTCCGTGGGGACCGCGAGGCCCGACTCCGGGCCCAGGAACGCCTGGTCCTGCATGCCGAACGTGTACTCGCCGGTGACGATGAAGTCGGCGCGTGCGCGGGCGGCTTCGACGTCGCCGCGGACGATCGGCTGGCGGTGGACGATGTTCGGGTGGTCGACATGGCCGACGTGGTGGTCGGTGCGGTTGTCGTGGAGGAGGATCGCGTCCGGCGCGGT
>NZ_JAVFVX010000670.1:0-218 GCF_033441795.1 Streptomyces sp. ADMS
ATACTTGTAGAGCGTGTCCGCGAGCACGACCAGGGCCGCGATCAGCACGATCGCGCCGAGGATCGGCCCCCCGATGATCATCGCGACGATGCCGACGACAGCGACGACGATCTTGCACACGGCGACGATGGTGTCCCAGTTGTCAGTGAACCAGTCACCGACCTCCTCCCACCAACTCCGGTTCTGGATACCGGCGTCCGACGCCTCGTCGATCCTCC
>NZ_JAVFVX010000671.1:0-216 GCF_033441795.1 Streptomyces sp. ADMS
CTCCGAGCGGGACATCCCGCCCGACGCTCACGTACTGGCCCGCGCGGGCCCGCGGCGCCGGTCAGCTGTCCGCCGGGCGGAGCAGGAAGGACATACGCCAGACGTCATGAGTGCCCCCGCCGTGCCGGCGTGCGCGGCGGTGGTGGCGCGACGGGCGGACCGGTTCAGTGCGGGGATCCGGAACCGTCGTGCCCGGGCGTCTGGGGACCGGGCCGC
>NZ_JAVFVX010000672.1:0-216 GCF_033441795.1 Streptomyces sp. ADMS
GGCAGGCAGGTTTCACGCATGCCGGTCCGGTCTGGCAGTACGGCAACAGTTACGTGGTGGTGGCGACCCGCTAGGCCTGTCCTTCGCACGTCACTGAGACGAGTGAAGATCGAATGACCATTTCACCCGAGTTTGAGGAATTTGCCGCCCTCGGTCAGGCATCCGCATCGTGAGATGATGCCGTTGCCGCCGGTCGGCGATTGATCGCTTCCCCAT
>NZ_JAVFVX010000673.1:0-214 GCF_033441795.1 Streptomyces sp. ADMS
TGCTCAGCCCAGATGGTCTTGCCGGTGGTGGCATGCCGAGTACCCCAGTGCTCGGAGAGTTGGGCGACGAGCAGCAGGCCGCGTCCTCCTTCGTCGAAGGTCCGGGCTCGCCGTAGGTGCGGGGACGTATTGCTTGAGTCGAAGACTTCGCAGATCAGGGTGCTGTTCTCGTGGATCAGCCGCAGTTGGATGGGTGGTTGGCCGTAGCGGATGG
>NZ_JAVFVX010000674.1:0-209 GCF_033441795.1 Streptomyces sp. ADMS
TTGGCCGACCGCGGGTGGCAGACCGACGACACCGCCATGTACCTCTACCAGCGTTCACCGGACGGGCACGCCTATTTCGCTCTGCGCAAGGGCCACCTCGACGACTCCATGGAGTTGCAGGGCGAAGGGCCGGCGCAGTGGACGATGTACGGCTGCGTGGACCACGTCAACGGCGAACGCTGGCACGCCGACTTCACCAGCGCCACCCC
>NZ_JAVFVX010000675.1:0-208 GCF_033441795.1 Streptomyces sp. ADMS
CAGGAGGTCCAGCGTCGGACCTGGTACTGGCCCAGGCCGGTGATCTGTTTGGCGACTTCATTGTTCTCCTCGATCTTCCAGCGGACCCCGGCCCGGCACACAGCCTCGGTGACCGGGTCGGCGGCGGGGGCATGGACGAGGAAGTACGCGTACTCGTAGTCCACGCGGCCGCCGGCCAGTTGCTTCTTCTCGGTGCTGCGGCGGATCA
>NZ_JAVFVX010000676.1:0-208 GCF_033441795.1 Streptomyces sp. ADMS
TGTCCCTGGCCAGTTACGACCGGCTCTTCCCCGCCCAGGACTTCCTTCCCACAAGCTCCAAGGGCGGGGCCCGGTTCGGGAATCTGATCGCGCTGCCGCTGCACGGGGTCTCCCGCACCTTGGGCACCACGCTTTTCTGCGACCCTGCCACCTGGACGCCGTACGAGGACCAGTTCGCTTACCTGTCGCGCACCGAACGCCTCGCGCC
>NZ_JAVFVX010000677.1:0-208 GCF_033441795.1 Streptomyces sp. ADMS
GAAACCAAGGCACCCAAGGCGACACCGGCACCCAAGGCACCCAAGGCTTCCAAGGAAACCAAGGCTTCCAGGGGACCACCGGCACCCAAGGCTTCCAAGGCTTCCAAGGCACCCAGGGATTCCAGGGCGACACCGGCACACAAGGCTTCCAAGGAAACCAAGGCACCCAAGGCGACACCGGCACCCAAGGCACCCAAGGCTTCCAAGG
>NZ_JAVFVX010000678.1:0-208 GCF_033441795.1 Streptomyces sp. ADMS
ACATCGTGCTGCACCTGCCCGGCCGCACCCCGTTCGCGGTGTCCGAGGACGAGTTTTTGGCGCTGCTGGACCTCGACCCGGCGCTGCGCACAACGCCCCTGGGCACTCCCGTCCTGTTCCTGACCTCCGGTCCCGGGGCCCTGAGGGCGGAGGTGGTGCAGCGGTTCGCCGAGCGCACCGGCCGTCCCGCCTTCAGCTACAGCGCGCC
>NZ_JAVFVX010000679.1:0-207 GCF_033441795.1 Streptomyces sp. ADMS
GTCCACGCGGGCAAGGTGGGTGCCGGGCACTTCTCGAAGATGGTCCACAACGGCATCGAGTACGCGATGATGCAGGCTTACGCCGAGGGCTGGGAGCTGCTGGAGAAGGTCGACTCCGTCACGGACGTGCGCGAGGTCTTCCGGTCCTGGCAGGAGGGCACCGTCATCCGCTCCTGGCTGCTCGACCTGGCGGTCAACGCCCTCGAC
>NZ_JAVFVX010000067.1:0-3016 GCF_033441795.1 Streptomyces sp. ADMS
GAAACCAAGGCACCCAAGGCGACACCGGCACCCAAGGCACCCAAGGCTTCCAAGGCTTCCAGGGCGACACCGGCGCTCAGGGCACGCAGGGCGACACCGGCACACAAGGCTTCCAAGGCGCGAGCCCCGGGTCACAGAGCACGGTTGTCACGGCTACCAGCGGCACAGGCAGCGCCACGGTCTTGTGCCCCGCCGGTACGTTCGCAATCGGTGGCGGTTTCGAGGCCGCGGTGTCCGTCGACAACGAGATGCTCGTCAGCCGTCCTGTCGGGGGCTCTCCGGCGACTGGCTGGCAGGCCGTCTCCGACGACCCGCGCACAGTCACCGTCTACGCGGTGTGCGCGCCGTGAGCCCTGGGCCGCGAGCCTCGCTGGGCCGGCAGGCGTTCACGGTTGGGTACACCGAGTGTCGTCCCCCGGGGGGACGGCACATATCCCCGCGCTTGTCCTTTTCGGCCCACCCAGTCGCGTTGCCGGATCGATGAGGTAGAACTCGTGAAAAAGCGGATGGCACTGTGGACCGCACTCGTCGCCACAGTCGTGGTCGCCCAGGTGGTGACCGGGTGGGTGCCACTTCCCACAGCGGACTCCAAGACCACGCCTGCCACTGGAATCAAGCCCACAGGACCGGCGGCCACGCTCGTCCTGAAGGCGGAGGAACTGGTCCAAGCAGGCATCAGACAGGGCGAGAACAAGGACTTTTCTGGGGCGACGAGTAGCTTCAGACGGGCCCTGGACCTGGATCCCGCCAACAAACTCGCCTGGTACAACCTCGGCGTCATCGCCCAGGAGGACCACAGGACGGCTGACGCGCGCGCGGCTTACGACAAAGCGCTGAAGATCGATCCGGATTTCGATTCGGCCCTGTACAACAAGGCGATCCTGCTCGAGGCGAGCGACACCGACGAGGCGATCGCTCTTCTGAAGCACATCGTGGGCGCCGACCCACGGGCTGCCACGGCCTATCTGCACCTTGGTCAGGCTCTGGCGAAGAAGGGTCGTGACGGCGAGGCCGAGGACGCCTTTGGCCTCGCTGTCCGTGCCGACCCGTCGCTCCAACAGTTCATCCCGGAGCAGTTCCGCGATTCCACGACCGCAGCACCGACAGGCACTGAGGCAGGTACGAGCAGATGACGTCTTCCCCAACCCCGAAATTCTCTGTCTTCACTCCCAGCCACCGATCGCGTTTCCTCGACGAATGCCTCACCACGCTGCAAGCGCAGACCCGCTCCGACTGGGAGTGGATCGTGCTCCTCAACAACGGCACGCGATGGCGGCCCGAACACCCCGACGACCGTGTCCGGGTAGAGGTCTCGGACCACATTCAAGGGGTGGGAGCGGCCAAGCGCCGCGCCTGCGAACTGGCACGCGGAGAGATCCTCGTCGAGCTCGACCACGACGACCTACTGGCGAAGGACTGCCTGGCAGAACTGGCGGACGCCTTCGACGAGCGTCCCGACGTCGTCTTCGTCTACAGCCACACCGCTCAGATCACCGAGGACGGAAGCCGGGACGACACGCGGTTCAACGAGGCGCACGGCTGGCAGTACGAGGAGGTCGATGTCGACGGCCGCCGGCTCTTGCAGGCTGTCTCCATGGCACCGACGCCGCACAACGTGTCGTACATCTGGTACGCCCCCAACCACGTACGGGCGTTCCGCAAGGACACCTACGAGCAGGTCGGCGGATATGACGCCACACGCACCGTGCTGGACGACCAGGACCTGATGTGCCGTCTCTTCCAGGCGGGTGACTTCCACCGGATCCCCAGATGCCTGTATCTGCAGCGGATGCACCCCCACAACACCCAGCGCGACACTGAGATCAACGCGCACATCCAGCGCGAGACGGTAGCGCTGTACGACAAATACATTGAGGCCAACGCCCTCGCCTGGACCAAGCGACGCGGTCTGCTCGCGCTGGACCTCGGCGCCGCACACCGCAAGCCGCCCGGCTACCTGGGCGTGGACCAGCACCCAAGAGACGGCGTCGACATCGTCGCGAGGCTGCCCGAGCCACTGGACCTGCCTGACAACTCGGTCGGCCTGCTCCGGGCAGTGGACTTCCTGGAGCACGTGCCCGCGAAGATTCCGCTGATCAACGAGCTGTACCGCCTGCTGGCACCGGGCGGCATGCTCCTCACCCAGACTCCCAGCTCCGACGGTCGGGGCGCGTACCAGGACCCGACGCACGTCGCCTACTACAACGAGAACTCGTTCTGGTACTACACCGACAACCAGTACCGCGCTTTCGTACCCGAGATCCGGGCTCGGTTCCACCGTTCACGGTTGGTCACCTACTACCCGACCGACTGGCACTCCAGGAACCACATCTCCTATGTTCAGGCCAACTTGATCGCCGTGAAGGAAGGTGCCGAACGGTGCGGTGGTCCGCTGCTGGTGTGATGCCTTGGCGGGGCTGATGCGTGTGTGAGTGCCCTAGGCGGACTCGCTCAGCAACCTTCCCAGGTGCTCCCGGCCTGCATCCAGCAACCCCTTGAGCGGCGCGGCCTGGAACGGGGAGAGCGCGGCGTAGAAGCCCGTCCGGCGTTTGAGGGGTCAAGGCCCCTTCAGGGCCGAAGCGGGGGTTCGGGGGCGCCGCCCCGAGGATGGGACGGGTAGGGGCGGGGGCGAGAAACCCCCACCGCATCAGCGCCGCTTCCTCAGCACCCGCCCCACCACGATCGCCGACGCCACCACCAACGCCGCAGCCGGCGCGGCCCACCGCAGCGTCGCGTTCCCCGACACCTGTTCCGGAGGCGGCACTGGGGCATACCGCCCCCGGGGCGGCGCGTGGTCCACTTCCTCCGTACTGCGCCCGATCATCGTCCGCCGCGCATGCGCGGCCTCGGCAGGCGGCCCCCCGGCATCCACGAACCGCGCGGAGACATGCGCGCCCTCGTCGAGGTCGTCCTCGTCGTGAAGGTGATCCGCGTCAGGGCCGTCGCCAAGGGCGCCAGGATCGTCGGGCACCCCGGGAACGGGACTTTCAGGGACCTCGGGAACGTCGGGCACCCC
>NZ_JAVFVX010000067.1:3116-44398 GCF_033441795.1 Streptomyces sp. ADMS
TTTCAGGGACCTCGGGAACGTCGGGCACCCCGGGAACGGGACTTTCAGGGACCTCAGGGACCTCGACGTCCACCACCACCGGAGCTTCCCCAGCCACCCCGCCCGGCCCAGACTCTTCGCCCGGCCCAGACTCTCCGGCCTCCCCCGCGGCCTCCCCCAACTTCTCCCCGAACCGCCGCAGCAACCGCACCCCCGCCGCCGCGACTGCGTCCGCCGGCAGCTCGTTCACGCGCCCGTCCGCGGTCACCGTCCCCCCGAACACCAGCGCCGAACCACGCTCGCCCTCGATCCCCCGCACCCGCAGCGTCAACGCCAGCTTCACCGACCCACCGCCGCGCGCCTCGACGGCGTCGCCCTCCACGACGTACGCGTACTCCCCGTCGTCCTGGGCCTCGTCCTGGGCGTCCGAGACAGCCGCGACGACCCGCAAGGACCCGCGATACGTGATCGTGTGTCCCCCGATACGCACCTTCAGCCGCCCGGCGACCCCGGAGACGACGGGCTCGGTGCCCGCGTCCTGCTGGAGTCCCGGAACCGCGCGGGCGATGCGCGCGGGGTCGGCGAGCACGTTCCTCAGCCGCTCGGCCGGAACCGGAACGAACACCTCATGCTCCATGAAACCCGAGAGTACCCAGCACGACCCGCGACGCACGACCGCATCCACCGATTCCGCCGGGAACCCCCGGCATCCACACCCGCGCGGCCCCACCGGGCGTACCCTCCCGCCCCCTCCCTCCCACCCCTGTTCCCTGCCCCTGGACGCCTCCACCACCTGGCCGCCCGACACGATCAGCGCCTACCCGGCCATCCTTTCCCCTCCACCCACACGTCCTCACGTCCTCACGTGCTCTCTCCTCCCTCCCTCCTCCCTCCTCCCTCCTCCCTCAGTAGCGCGGATGCACCAGCGTCGACGGCCTCAACCCCGTCACCCGCATCCGCGCCGCTGCCCGTGCGTCCTCCGTCAGCCCCGCCTGGGTCAGCGTCCGCAGTCGAGGCCCGTCGTTCTCGTCCACCCGCAGCCTTGGAGCGGGCCCCCCGGCCGTCGCCAGCACGAACCCCCAGTCGTGCGGCGCCCGCGCCGCCCCCGACGCCGTACGGTCCGGTCCGGCCGCGAAACCTGCGTCGCGGCCGCCCACGCGGTAGGGCGCCGTGCGCAGCCCGGCGGCCCGGATGGTCGTCTCGACGGTCCAGAACGCGCGCGGCCGTGAGGAGACCGGCCCGCCGTGCACGACCAGCCGGCCGTCATCCGTCAGCACCTGCCGCGCCAGGCCGTAGAACTCCTGCGAGTACAGCTTCGTACTCGCCGTGATGCCCGGATCCGGCAGATCCGAGACGACCACGTCGTACGCGGCCCGTGCCCCGCGCAGCAGCCCGAAGGCGTCCCCCGTCGTCACATGGACACGCGGGTCGTCGAACGCGTGCTCGTTCAGGGCGGCGAGGGCCGGGTCCCGGCGGGCCAGCCGCACCAGGCCCGCGTCGAGTTCGACGACGTCCACCCGCCGTACGCCCGGATGGCGCAGCACCTCCCGCGCCGCCAGCCCGTCGCCACCGCCGAGGACGAGCACGCGCGCGTGGGGGCCGTTCATCGCGGGGTGGACGAGCGCTTCGTGGTAGCGCCGCTCGTCGCTCCCGCTGACCCGCAGCCGGCCGTCGAGGAACAGGTCCAGCGGACGGCCGTCGGCGCCGCCCGTGAGCACGACCTCCTGTACGCCGGTCTGGAGCGCCACTCGTACGTCATCGCCGTACACCGCCTGCCGGGCGGCCCGTTCGAAGTCGTCGACGAGCAAGGCCGCGGCGGCCAGGAGTCCGATCACTGTCACGTTCGCCACCACCAGCAGCCAGCGTGCGCGCCGGGTCAGGTCCCGGCGGAACAGTCCGAGGACGAGGGCCCCGCCGACCAGCGCGTTGACCGTGCCGGTGAGCAGGGCGCCGGTGAGCTGGCCGAGCCAGGGCAGGAGGAGGAAGGGGAAGGCGAGGCCTCCGACCAGTGCGCCCACGTAGTCGGCGGCGAACAGGTCTGCGACCGCGCCGCCCGCGTCCTGGCGGCGGATGCGCTGGATCAGCTCCATGAGCAGCGGCACCTCGGCGCCGATCAGCAGGCCGATGGCGAGGGAGAAGATGACGAGAAGGACGCGGGGGCCGTGCGCCCACATGCCGCCCCAGTCGCCGGTCCACGCGAACACCGCGTACAGCGCCATCGCGCTGCACCCGCCGACCAGTGCGAGCGCCGCCTCGATCGCGCCGAAACCAGCCGCGGCGCGGTAGCGCAGGCGCTTCGCCGCAAGTGAGCCGATGCCCATGGCGAACACCATCACGGAGAGCACGACCGACGCCTGGGTGACCGAGTCGCCGATCAGGTACGAGGCGAGCGCGACGAGTTCCAGTTCGTACACCAGTCCGCAGGCCGCACAGACGAAGGCGCCGGCGAGGACCAGGAACCGGCCGGTGCCGGGCCGGACGGGCAGCCGCGCGGGGTCGCCCCAGGACGGGGGACTGCCCGGCGGGGCCGGCACGTGCGGTTCGATCACGGTGGGAACGCTACGTCACACCCTCGGTGCGCTTCGTCACCCACACGTGTGGTCTCTGTTTACGCGGAGGAGGTTGGTGTGAACGTCCGGCGCCGCGCTCAGAGGACCGTCGGCACCCGTACCCCCACCCGCGTCCTGGTCGCCACCAGCTGCCCGTCCTGCGGATAGGCGTGCCACGTACGCCAGTGCACCTGCCCCTCGTGTCGCTGTGCCAGCAGCGCAGTGAAGGCGTGCGGGCTGCCCGGGAAGACGCCGGCCAGGCCGTTCGGATGGTCCGCGACCAGCGCCAGCAGTTCCTGGGCGCGCCCGGCGAACGATCCCGGCGACAGGACCTCGACTCTCGCCGCGAACTCGTACTCCCAGTCGTCGACGCGTTTGGCCACGCCGAGCGGGAGGGGGGTGCTGGAACCGGGGATGCACGCGACCGTCTCCGAACAGATGCCCTGCCGATCCTCCAGCAGCACCTGGTGGGAGGCGCCGAGGAGTCTCAACTGGAGTTTCGTGTCCGCCAGTTCGATGTCGAGGGTGGCGAGAGCGGGCAACGGCTCCCGGCCCAGGGCCCAGGCGAGGTCGGCCGCGCGCGTGTCGGTGTAGGAGGTGTTCAGGGTCGTGAGCATGGATCGGCTCCGCTAGCACGCAAAGGGGAGGTGGGGAGAAACAAGGTGGGGGCCCGGCGCGCTCCGGTCGACACGGGTCGACACCGGGAGATCAGCCCAGTCACGGGGAACGTCCGGGGGCAGGGGACGTCCGAGGGGCTGTGTTGGTGGTTTAGAGGGAATCATGAACAGTGGCGCCGACACAGCGTTTTTACCCAAGTTCGTGGGGTTTCCATCCCTCAGAGGGCTCCACAGCTCAACTGTTCAACCAGGGCGTACGCCCGAGCGTGCGACGGACTCCGCACGCGGTCGTACGAACGCCCGCCGGAACGACGTGTACGTACACGTCGTTCCGGCGGGCGTTCACCCCCCGATCCGGATGCGGTTCCCCCTTCCGGAGCTCAGCTGCCCCGTGTCAGCTGCCTCCACCGCATCCGCCCCCGCCTCCCCCGCAGGAGGACCCGCCACCGCAGGACGAGGCCCCACCGCAGGAAGAATTCGAACCGCACGACGTACCGCTGCCGGAGTGACCGCCGGAACCGCTGGAGCCCGCCGCTCCGCCGGCCCACCAGCTGGTGCTTCCCCGACTCCCGCGCCGACGCACCCGGGAGGCCCGGACCGTCGTGGTCACAACGATGAACAAGCCCGCCAGGATGACAAGGGCGATGATGGCCACAGCCATGACATTCACCCTCCTTTCGTTCCCCCGAGACGGCCCCCCGTGGGCGCCTCGCCGTCTTGCGTGACCAGGGGATGCCCGCGTGTCCCACCTGCCAAAGCAGAGTTGAGGAAGTCCAGAGCTTCGGCGCAGGATGACGACCATGACCAGCACCGCACGCCCCTTCCTCAACCGCAGGCTCGCCGAGTTCGGGACGACGATCTTCGCCGAGATGTCGGCGCTCGCCGCCGCAACCGGCTCGATCAACCTCGGCCAGGGTTTCCCGGACACCGACGGCCCCGAGGAGATCCGCGAGGCGGCCGTACGGGCGCTGCGTGACGGCCGCGGAAACCAGTACCCGCCGGGTCCGGGCGTCCCCGAGCTGCGTACGGCGATCGCGGCGCACCAGGAGCGCCGGTACGGACTGTCGTACGACGCCGACCGCGAGGTTCTGGTGACGGTGGGCGCGACGGAGGCCATCGCGGCGACCCTGCTGGCGCTGCTGGAGCCCGGCGACGAGGTGATCGCCCTTGAGCCCTACTACGACTCCTACGCGGCGTGCATCGCGATGGCGGGCGCCGCGCGCGTACCGGTCACACTGCGCCCCTACGAGGGCTCGTTCCGCCTCGATTTGGACGAGCTGCGGGCGGCCGTGACACCCCGTACGCGCCTGCTCCTGATCAACACCCCGCACAACCCGACGGGCACGGTCCTGACCCGCGACGAACTGACCGCGATCGCGCAGCTCGCCGTGGAGCGCGACCTGCTGGTGGTCACCGACGAGGTGTACGAGCACCTGGTCTTCGACGACGCCGGACATCTGCCGCTGGCCTCCTTCCCCGGGATGCGCGAACGGACGGTCTCTATCGGGAGCGCCGGGAAGACCTTTTCGTTCACCGGATGGAAAGTGGGCTGGGCCACATCCACGCCGGACCGACGCGGCGGAGCGGCTCCGCAAGGCGTTCGCACACTGACCGCCGCTCTACGGGACCGGTCGCTGCATTGTTCTTCGCCTGCCGTCCAGCCACGTAACTTCCGCGCCCGGAGCAGCCCGGTCACGGCCGTGGTTCTGCCGCTTGCCACACCACAGGCATCGACGTACAGTTTCTTGTACGTCAGGGAGGTTGATCGTGAAGACCATGACCTATTCCGAGTCGCGCGCACGGTACGCCGAGGTGCTCAACTCCGTCACCGACGACCGCGAAGAGGTCGTCATCACCCGAGCCGGACACGAGCCGGTCGTCATCGTCTCCCTGGAGGACTACGAGTCCCTCAAAGAGACGGCGTACCTGCTGCGGAGCCCGGCGAACGCCCGGCGCCTGCTCGCGTCCATCGACGAGCTGGAAAACGGCGGCGGTACCGTACGCGAGCTGGCCACCGACGAACAAGAGCCCGCGAGTTGAAGATCACTTTCTCCTCCCGCGCCTGGGAGGACTACCTGTGGTGGCAGCTTCAGGACCGGAAGATCCTGAAGCGCATCAACACTCTCATCGCGGACATCGCCCGGAACGGCAACGAAGGTATCGGCAAACCGGAACCGCTCAAGCACGGATTCCAGGGTTACTGGTCGCGCCGCATCAACGACGAGCACCGACTGATCTACAAGGCCACCGAGGACGGCGCCCTGATCGCCCAGTGCCGCTACCACTACGAAAACTGACAGGGCTCAGGGGTCGAGCACCGCACGGCCTCTGCCGGCCCCAGCATCACGCAGCGACCACGCGGCGCGGACTCGGCAGTCACAGCGGTCACGGCAAGGGATTCCCCTGTGGCGGAGACGGACTGCGCCACCAGTGCGGGGGCCCGCCCGGTGGCGGTGGCACTGGAGTCGCGCGAAGAGCTGCCAGACAGTGACGCGCGTTCGAAGGGCGGGCTTCGGGCTGTTCAGCCGGTGCCTGAGCGGCGAGGCCGATGCGGCCCACGCCGGGATGTGACGAGGGAGGGGTGGAGGCGGCGGGAGAACCCCGGCCCGGAAACGGCGAGAGCCCGGCCTCGCCGGCCGGGCTCCTCCATACACAGGCGTACAGGCAGGACTACGCCTCGTCGTCCCCAGGCTTCTCCGCCTCGTCGATCTCCTCCTCCAGGCCCAGCTGCTCGACGAGCCACTTGTCGAACTCGATCGCGGCCCGCACCCAGCTCACCGTCGACGACACGAAGTGCTCCAGGCTGACGCCCGTCCCGATCAGCATCTGCGCCTCGCCGATCAGGCGAACGGTGCCGTCGTCGTGCGTGTGGCTGTACACCTTGGGCCACAGGGTCCGCCGGTTCCAGTCGTCGATCGACTCCAGAAGCGCGGGCTTCACCTCGATCTGGTGGGGCCGGTCGTAGAACGTCCGCACCGAGAAGACCTGCTGGTCACCCTCACCGCGGAACATGAAGTACGTACGGAACTGCTCCCACGGCGCCGCGAGGTCACCCTCGTCGTCGACGACGTACTTCAGCTCCATCTGTTCCAGGAGCTGCTTCACAAGGTCCTGATCCGGGACTACGGGGCCTGCCGGTCCTTGCTGCTGCGGCTCGGGCTGGCCCCCGAAGTTCGGAATCGAGGACGGGTCGATGGTCACCGTGAATTTCCCTTCGTACGGATTCCGCCATCCTCTCCCATGCGGGGAGGGGCGTGGCAACCCGGGCGGGAACTCTCGGCCCCGAGCTGACAGGATCTGTCCGTAAGCGGACTGCCGGGGCATGAAGGGTGGGGTCAATGGCAGGAACAGAGGGTGGGACCGGGACTGGGACCGGGACTCAGGGGCACGAGGAGGGGACCGCGCCTCGAGGGCGGACCAGGTGGTGGGTGTTCTCTCTCATCCTGGGGCTGCCCGTGCTGGCCGTGACCGGCTTCCTCGCCCTGATCGTGGTCTGGGTGCTGACGAGCTGAGCGAGAGGTTGACACGGGTGGTGTCCCGCCCGTGTCACACGCTCTCCCGGGGGCCGCCGCCCCGGCGGGTTGCCCGGTCGGATCCCCGCGAACGTCGCCTCCCCCTCAGAGCGTCTTGCCGGTCGCTGGTCCCACGATGAGCCCGTCCCCGGACACATCCACCCGTACCGTGTCGCCGTCCTTGACCTCGCCCGCCAGGATCTCCTTGGCGAGGCGGTCGCCGATCGCCGTCTGGATGAGGCGGCGGAGGGGGCGGGCGCCGTAGGCCGGGTCGTTCCCCTCGTCGGCGAGCCAGGCCCGGGCGGCCGGGGTGACGTCCAGGGTGAGGCGGCGTTCGGCCAGGCGCTTGGCGAGGCGGTCGATCTGGAGGCCCGCGATGCGCTCCAGTTCCTCCCTGTCCAGGGCGGAGAAGACGACCATGTCGTCGAGGCGGTTCAGGAACTCCGGCTTGAAGCTGGCCCGCACCAGATCCAGCACCTGCTGCTTCTTCTCCTCCGCCGACGTCAGCGGCTCCACCAGGTACTGGCTGCCGAGGTTCGACGTCAGGACGAGGATCGCGTTCCGGAAGTCGACGGTCCGGCCCTGGCCGTCCGTGAGGCGGCCGTCGTCCAGGACCTGGAGGAGGATGTCGAAGACCTCCGGGTGGGCCTTCTCCACCTCGTCCAGGAGCACCACGCTGTACGGGCGGCGGCGCACCGCCTCCGTCAGCTGGCCGCCCTCCTCGTAGCCGACGTAGCCGGGCGGGGCGCCGACGAGGCGGGCGACGCTGTGCTTCTCGCCGTACTCCGACATGTCGATGCGGACCATCGCCCGCTCGTCGTCGAAGAGGAAGTCGGCCAGTGCCTTCGCCAGCTCCGTCTTTCCGACACCCGTCGGGCCCAGGAACAGGAAGGAACCCGTCGGACGGTCGGGGTCCGCGATACCGGCCCTGGTCCGCCGTACCGCGTCCGACACCGACTGGACCGCCTCCGACTGGCCGATCAGGCGGCGGCCCAACTCCTCCTCCATGCGCAGGAGTTTCTGGGTCTCGCCCTGCAGGAGACGGCCGGCGGGGATGCCGGTCCAGGCGCCGACCACGTCCGCGATGTCGTCGGGGCCGACCTCCTCCTTGACCATGGTGTCCTTGGACGCCTCCTCCTCGGCCTCCGAGGCTTCCTCCAAGTCCCTTTCCAGGGTGGGGATCTCGCCGTAGAGGAGCTTGGAGGCGGTGTCGAAGTCGCCGTCGCGCTGGGCCCGTTCGGCCTGGCCGCGGAGTTCGTCGAGTTTCTCCTTCAGCTCGCCGACCCGGTTGAGGGACTGCTTCTCCTTCTCCCAGCGGGCCGTCAGGCCGCGCAACTCCTCCTCCTTGTCGGCGAGATCGCGGCGCAGCCGTTCCAGGCGCTCGCGCGAGGCCGGGTCGGTCTCCTTCTCCAGCGCGAGTTCCTCCATCTTCAACCGGTCCACGGCGCGCTGGAGTTCGTCGATCTCGAGGGGGGAGGAGTCGATCTCCATCCGGAGGCGTGACGCCGCCTCGTCGACCAGGTCGATCGCCTTGTCGGGGAGGAAGCGGGAGGTGATGTAGCGGTCGGAGAGTGTGGCCGCCGCGACCAGCGCGCTGTCGGCGATGACGACCTTGTGGTGGGCCTCGTACCGGCCCTTGAGGCCGCGCAGGATCGCGATCGTGTCCTCGACGGAGGGTTCCGCGACCAGGACCTGCTGGAAGCGTCGCTCCAGGGCGGGGTCCTTCTCGATGCGTTCGCGGTACTCGTCGAGGGTCGTCGCGCCGACCATACGCAGCTCGCCCCGCGCCAGCATCGGCTTCAGCATGTTGCCGGCGTCCATCGCGGAGTCGCCGCCGGCGCCCGCCCCGACGACCGTGTGGAGTTCGTCGATGAAGGTGATGATCTGCCCGTCGGAGCCCTTGATCTCCGCCAGGACCGTCTTGAGCCGCTCCTCGAACTCACCCCGGTACTTCGCCCCGGCGACCATCGCGCCGAGGTCCAGGGAGACGAGGCGCTTGTTCTTCAGGGACTCCGGTACGTCGCCCTTCACGATGCGCTGGGCGAGGCCCTCGACGACGGCCGTCTTGCCGACGCCGGGTTCGCCGATGAGCACCGGGTTGTTCTTCGTACGGCGGGACAGCACCTGGACGACCCGGCGGATCTCCTGGTCGCGGCCGATGACCGGGTCGAGCTTGCCCTCGCGGGCGGCGGCCGTGAAGTCCGTGCCGAACTTCTCCAGCGCCTTGTACTGGCCCTCGGGGTCGGCTGTGGTCACGCGACGCCCTCCCCTGCTCTTCTGGAACGCGTCCAGCAGCTTCTTCGCGCCGGCGCCCTGCTGGGAGAGTACGTCCCCGGCGGGGCCGCCCTTCGCGGCGATGCCGATGAGGAGGTGCTCGGTGGAGAGGTACTCGTCGCCGAGTTCCTTCGCCCGTTCGGCCGCATCGGCGATGACCGAAAGAAGTTCCCGGCTGGGCTGTGGGGGTGCGACAGTCGAGCCGGTCACGCTGGGCAGGCCCGCGAGGACGCGCTCGGCGCCCGAGCGTACGGCTGCCTGGTCGGCCTCGGCAGCGGCCAGCAGGTCGACGATGTTCTCGTTGTCCTCCCCCGCGAGCAACGCCAGCAGCAGGTGCGCGGGGGTCAGGTCCGGGTGCCCCCCGGACACGGCCCTGCTGGTGGCCGCGTTGATCGCGTCCCGGCTCCTGTTGGTCAGCTCGGCGTCCACGGTCGCTGTCTCCCTTCCACTTCGTGACTGACACAGCCAACGTACACAAAGTTGAGTCTATTCCACTCAAGGTGGGAGCGGGGAGCGGACAGACCGAAAAGCCGCCCGCCCTGGAGTACGGACAGACGGCGAAGGAGAGGCGGCGGGCGGCTGCTTTCAGCCAAGCGAGCAGGCGCGTCACCCATGAGGGAACACGCTCAAACCCTGATATTTCACCGGAAACAGCAGCGGCGTCACCGTGTTCAGGTCACGGTGACGCCGCTACTGGGGGGAAGCACCTGAGCGATCTACTGCGACGGGGGAATCGCGTCAGGCACTGCGGGGGGTGGCTGCGATGGTCTGCACGTCCTGGAGGTCGGGGATATCCGAGACGTCGGGGTGGTCCAGCCGGTGGTCGCGCTGGTCCAGGTTCACAAAGATCATTCCGTACCGGATGGCACACCGTACGGGCTGCGGCGCCCCCCGAGGCCGCCGCAGACACCGGTACGCCCGGACATCCTCTTCGTCGTCCCGCGTCACGACGACCGGCTCACCGAACACGGTCACCATCAGCGAGTCACCGCTGTGGGGGATGGCGGTGACCAGGTCGATGAAGTGCCAGCCGGAGCGGTAGGCGGTGGCCATTTCGCGACGGAAGGAACGGTCGTCGGGCGGAGTCGTCATGTCAGCTCCACGCACTGTCATCCGTGGTGTCGACGGCGCTAGTGTCGTCACCGGACGCGACGGTGGCGGTTGACAGCGACCAGGCACTGTCCGCTCGAATGTCACCCTTCTCGACAGAGAGGCCACTCAGTGCCCCAAAGGCCACAACGGCGGAGAAGGCGGCGACAAGCACCGAGCGAAGCATTCTCTTACCCATAGTCGGCTTCGTCCTCACTTGAAGGTCCCTCTTCCCCCGTCGGATAAGACGATGGCTCATTCGGGCACGTCATGGCCACACAATCGATGCATCATGTTCCTGCATGTTCAGGACCCTGGGGGGTGGAGATTTAACAATGAATCGGACTAAAGCGACACATCCCCATGCGGTGACGGAGCTGTGCGCCGATGGCAGTCGTCTCTATGCGAATGCGCTTCGCATGGGACGTATCTCCCGCGCGGACGTGGAAGAGGCTCCGTGCCTGATGGAGTTCACTCTGCTTCACCCCGACCCGGACGACGCGAACTGGCTGCGCCCCGTGTCCCCGTCGGTCGCTCTGGCCCAGCGTCTTAATCCCCTTGAGCACGAGATCACCGAGCGCAGGCGTTTGTCGATCGAACTGGCCGACTCCTTCGAACCGTTCATGGCTCTCAGTGCCCAAGTGACAGCGTCCACGCATTCGATCACGGTGCTGGAGGGGCTCGACCGCATCAACACCGCACTCGACCTGGCCACCGCCCAGTGCCAGAACGAGATGGTCACGGTGCAGCCGAGTCACCGCCACCCGGAAGGCAGACTCATCGCCGCCCTGGAACGCGACCGGCCGCTGATCGAGCGAGGGGTACGGATCCGGACGCTCTACCAGCACACGGCCCGCTACAGCCCCGAGCGACTGGCCTGGGTGGACCATTTCGCGGACGGGAAGGCCGAATACCGCACCATCGACGAACTCGTCGAGCGGCTCATCATCTGCGACGAGACCGTGGCTTTCATCCCCATCAGCGACGACCGTCAGATGGCCCTGGAGCTTCGCCACCCCGGCCTCGTCCGCTACCTGGTCAAGGTGTTCGAGTTCATGTGGGGCAGGGCGGTACCGCTCAACGCCGGCGCCCCCTACGAAACCGCCCCGGACGGCCTCACCGACATCCAGCACTCCATCGCCAAGCTACTCATCGAGGGCCACGTCGACGAGGCCATCGCCCGCCGCCTCGGAATGAACGTACGCACCTGCCGCGCCCACATCGCCAAGCTGGCCACCGCCCTGGGCAGCGGCAGCCGCGCCCAGCTCGGGTTCCTGATCGCGCAGTCGGGAATCCTGGACCAGGACCGCTGAGGAGAACCACCACGTGACCCCGGCCCCCCACCCGGACCACGGCCTGGAAGAGCTGTGCGAACCGGCATCGACGCTTTACCAGCGCGCCCTGCGCGAAGGCCACGTGCCGAGTGCCGACGCCGCCAACGCTCCTTGTCTGGTCGACCTCGGCCTGCTGCACCCGGCCGTCGACGACCTGGACCGGCTGGAGCCCGTCGCCCCGTCGGTCGCCCTGCACCGGCTGCTGCGCGGCGCGGGGGAGCGCATCGCGGCCGAGCGGCGGCGTGAGGAACGGCTCACCGAGCTGTTCGAACCTCTGCTGCGCGTGGAGACGCCGGGCATGCGGACGGACACACCGACGATCAATGTCCTGCTCAGCAACAAGCGGACCAACCAGGCCATCACCGAGGCCATGGCCACCGCCTCCCAGGAGCTTCTCTCCGTCCAGCCGAACTGCGAGTACGGCACCGAGAACGGCAGGCTGACCCACAGCATCGCCATGGACCGCGACCAGGCCCTGCTCGACCGGGGCGCCCGTATCCGCACCCTCTACCAGGCTACGACGCTCCACCAGCCCCTCGTCTTCGCCCGCTACGAGAAGCTGAGTGGGGACGCGGAGGCCCGCTTTCTCGACGAGGTCACCGACCGGATCCTCATCATCGACCGGACCGTCGCCTTCATTTCCGACCGGACGCGCCCGACAGGCTCCGACATCGCCCTCGAAATCCGCCAACCGGCGATCATCGCGTACTTCGTGAGCACCTTCGAGCGGCTGTGGCAGCTGGCCACCCCGATGTATCCACAGTCCGTCCACCGCCCGTCCCTCAACGGCGTCACCCCCCGCCAACGAGCCATCGCCGCCCTGCTCGTCGAGGGACACACCGACGCCGTCATCGCGACCCGCCTCGGCATGAACGTCCGTACCGCCAGAGTCCACATCGCCAAGCTCGCCGCCACCCTCGGCAGCGAGAGCCGCGCCCAACTCGGCTACCTCATCGGGCAGTCGGGGATTCTGGAGCCGGAGTCGGAATCGGGGCAGCGGGCTGGGCGGGAGCCTTCGGCGCCGGAAGGCTGAGCATCCCGCCGCCCGGGCCGGCGACGGCCGGCGGCCCGTCCAGCCCCGCCTGCGCGATCCGCACCCCCAACTGCGTGCGGCTGGCCGCCCCCAGCGTCTCCGAGAGCCGCGCGATGTGCGCCCGGCAGGTCCGTACGCTGATCCCCAGCCGTTCCGCGACCACCGCGTCCTGGTGCCCCTCGGCGAGGAGCGCGGCGATCGACCGCTCCCGGTGCGAGATGCCCTCGATGCCCGTGTCGGGGAGCGGGGCCGTCAGCGGGACGGCGAGGCGCCACAGGCGGTCGAAGACCGTGACGAGGTACTGCACCAGCGCCGGGTGGCGGATCTCCAGCGCGACGGTCCGCTCCGCGTTCGCCGGGATGAAGGCCACCGTGCGGTCGAAGAGGATCAGCCGCTCGACCACCTCGTCGAGGGTGCGCGCCTCGGCTGCTCCACCCACCAGTTCGAGGTAGTTGAGAAGTCCCTGCCCGTGCCGGGCCACGTGGTTGTACAGGCCCCGCATCCGTACGCCGCGTGCGCGCAGTTCGAGTGCCCGGTGCAGGCCCTCGGAGAGTTCGTACTCGCGGCGGATGCCGCCGGGCTGGACGGTGAGCACCTCGGTCGTGCACGCCTGGGTCGCCTCGTCCATCGCGGTCTGGATGCGTGCGAGACCGTCCAGGACACGCAGAGCGGTGCCCTCGCCGAAACCGAGACCGAAGCCGGAGCCACCACCGGCACCGAAGCCGGCGTACTGGCTCTCCTCGCCGAGGGCGGTGTACCGCTCGAAGGCCCCGACCGCCGAGCTCACACGCCGCTGGTGCGCGCTGACCTCGTCGTAGACGCCGCGCAGCAGCCGGGTCATGACCTCCTGCGGGGAGGTCGGCACCAGCCAGGCCATGTCGTCGGGGTCGGGGTGCAGCAGGGCGAGTTCGAGCAGGCACGGCGCCGCCTCGGCGTCCCGGCGCGGCACACGGCCCCGCCGTACGGCCCGGGAATACACACGATCCCCGGCCCCGCACAGTCGGTCAGCACCGTGTGGATGCTCGTCCGTCCCGTGCCCGGCCATCGCCCCGTCCCACCACTGGATCCAGCACTTCGCAGCGCAACTATGCGCGGCCCGGACGTGGTCCGCAACACGGCCGGGTCCGTCGTGCACCCCCAATCCCCTTACTATGTCCGACTTTCGCCCCTCCTCCGCCCACGGCTCTGCAACAAGCTGACGGTGGCGGGACGTTGCCCGTGCGGGCATTGTGGAAGGCGCTTCCAGAGGCGTAACGGGGGCGCCATTCGGTGCACGGGGGAACGCCTGAAGCGGCCCCGGCGGGGTGCCTCCATCCGGCCGGGGCCATCAGCCTGCCCTCCACAGCCCGACACGGGCCCCCGGCGAGAAAGCGCGTACCACTCCTTTCGCGCAAGCTTCCGGAAACCACTCGGAGATCGTCCCGTTACGTCCCGCCCCTACCTTCAGGCCATGGCGGACATATTTGACGCATACGCGTTGGCCGACGCGTGGGACGAGATGTTTGTGCGGCCGGGTGAGGTCAGGGCCGCCTATGAGCCGGTACTGGCGGCGCTCCAGCCCATCGAACCGACCGAGCTGCGCTTCCGGGCCGACCAGATGGCCCGGGCGTTCACCGACCGCGGGGTGACCTACGCCTTCGCGGGCGAGGAGCGGCCCTGGCCGCTGGACCTCGTACCGAGGATCCTCGACGCGCTGGAGTGGGATCTGATCCAGCGCGGGGTCGCCCAGCGGGTGCGGGCCCTGGAGGCCTATCTCGCGGACGCCTACGGGCCCTGCCGGGCCTTCGAGGACGGCGTCGTGCCGTGGCGGCTGCTGCTCAGTTCGGCGCACTTCCACCGGGCCGCCCAGGGCATCGAGCCGCCGGGCGGGGTACGCATCCATGTCGCCGGCATCGACCTCGTCCGGGACGAGGCCGGGGACTTCCGGGTGCTGGAGGACAACGTCCGGGTGCCGTCCGGGGTGTCGTACGTCATCGAGAACCGGCGGGCGATGACCCGCGTCTTCCCGTCCCTCTTCGCCGAGCAGCACGTCGTCCCCGTCGACGGCTACGCGCAACACCTGCTGTCCGCCCTGCGCGCCGCCGCGCCGGACGGGGCCGCCGATCCGCGGGTGGTCGTCCTCACCCCGGGTCCCAGCAACGCCGCCTACTTCGAACACGCCCTGCTGGCCCGGCTGATGGGCGTGCAACTGGTCGAGGGGCACGACCTGGTGTGCCGCCAGAACCGGGTGTGGATGCGGACCACGCGCGGTGAGGTGCCCGTCCATGTCGTATACCGAAGGCTGGACGACGACTTCCTCGACCCGCTCCATTTCCGGCCCGACTCACTGATCGGCTGCCCGGGCATCCTGAACGCCGCCCAGTCGGGCACCGTCACCCTCGCCAACGCGGTCGGCAACGGCATCGCGGACGACAAGCTGCTCTACACGTACGTACCCGATCTGATCCGCTACTACCTCTCGGAGGAACCGATTCTTCCGAACGTGGAGTCGTTCCGTCCGGACGAGCCCGGCCAGTTGGAGGCCGTACTCGACCAGATCGACCAGCTGGTCATCAAGCCGGTCGACGGCGCCGGCGGCCAGGGCATCGTCATCGGGCCGAAGGCCGACCGCGAGACGCTGGAGCGGACCCGGGCGGCGGTCGCCGCCGATCCCCGTGGCTGGATCGCGCAGCGCCCCGTCGCGCTCTCCACCTCCCCCACCCTGGCCGGCGAGCGGATGGCGCCGCGCCACATCGACCTGCGGCCGTTCGCCGTGAACGACGGCAACGAGGTCTGGGTCCTGCCGGGCGGGCTGACCCGCGTCGCCCTCCAGGAGGGCAACCTCATCGTCAACTCCAGCCAGGGCGGCGGCTCCAAGGACACCTGGGTACTCGCCGAGGGGCCCGCCGAGACCCCGAACCCCGTGCAACCGGCCGGCGCACCGCCCGAGGTCGCCCCGCGCCAGCACGGACCCGACGGCAACCTCACCCTCGTACAGGAAGGGGCGCAGCAGCAGTGAACGACGTGATCCTCTCCCGGATAGCCGAGGCCCTGACGTGGACGGGCCGTTACGTGGAGCGCGCCGACGCCACGAGCCGCATCCTGGACGCCTATCTGCACCGCCTGCTGGAGGACCCCTGGCGCGACGGGGACGTGGCCTGCCGCTCCCTGTACGCGATCCTGGGCGTCGACGCGGGCGGCCAGCCCGTGGACATGCAGCAGGTGTTGGAGCAGCTCGCCTTCGACGCCCGCTCGACGTGCGCGATCGAGGGCGCGCTGGGGGCGGCCCGGCTCAATGCCAGAAGCGCCCGGGAGGCCGTCTCCTCGGAGATGTGGGAGTGCCTCAACTCGACGTGGCACGCTCTCGCCGACCAGCGGCTCGCGGCCCGACGCACGGGCCCGTACGCCTACCTGGAGCTGGTACGCCGCCGGGCCGCCCTCTTCTTCGGCCTCGCGGACTCCACCATGAGCCGGGACGACAGCTGGCGTTTCGTGGTCCTGGGGCGCAGCCTGGAGCGGGTGGACATGACCGTACGGCTGCTGTCGGTACGGGTGCTGGACGCCGCCCACGCCCCGGACTGGCCGACGCTGCTGAGCGCGAGCGGCGCGGACGAGGCGTACGCGCGGGTGTACAGCGGTTTCGGCGACACCCCGAGAGTGGCCGAATTCCTGCTCCTGGACCGGGACTTCCCGCGCTCGGCGCTGCACGCGCTGACGACGGCGGAGGAGTGCCTCGCGGCCCTGGGCCGCCCGCGCCAGGACCCGGCCCGCCGCCCGATCGGACGTCTGCGGACCAGACTCGAATACCTGGACTCGCAGGCCATGGAAGACCAACTCCCCGCGCTGCTCCAGGACTTGCAGACCGCCTGCATGGCCTCCGCGGAAGCGGTGGCGGAGAAGTTCTTCCCGTACCAGGGGCCCGTGGAGTGGGCTCAGGAAGGAGCACGAGCAGTATGACGAGCATCATGCCGACGAACGCGCCGATGACCCGCCGGCTCCGTATCCGGCACGTCACCCACGTCGCGTACGCGCAGGCCGTGATCTCCTCGCACAACGAGGTCCGGATGACCCCGCTGACGCTCCCCGGCCAGACGACGCTGGACGCCCGGGTGACCGTGAACCCGACGACGCCGACCTGGTCGTACTGGGACTACTGGGGCACGCAGGTCACGGGCTTCGACCTGATGGACCCGCACGCCGACCTCACGATCACCGCCCAGAGCCTGGTGGAGACGGCCCCGCCGGGACCCCTGGACCCCGCGCCGAGCTGGGCGGAGGTGGCCGACCGGACGGCGAACTCCCGCCTGCTGGAGTACGCGACGACGACGACACGGACGACCGTCCCGCCCGAGCTGGTGGAGCGGGCGAGGGAGGCCGCTGCGGGCCTCGACCCGCACGGGACGGCGACGGCGGTGTCGTCGCTGGTCGCGGACCGGGTGTCGTACCTGCCCGGTACGACGGGGGTGAACACGTCGGCGGCGGAGGCGTGGGAGCAGGGCGCGGGCGTCTGCCAGGACATCGCGCACGTGACGATCGCGCTGCTGCGGGGCCTCGGCCTGCCCACCCGCTATGTCTCCGGCTACCTCCACCCCGAGCGGGAGGCGGAACTGCACCGCCCGGTGGCCGGCCAGTCCCACGCCTGGGTCGAGTACTGGGCGGGCGACTGGTGCGGCTACGACCCGACGAACCGGACGCGCGCCGACGAGTCCCACGTGGTGGTGGGCCGCGGGCGCGACTACGACGACGTGACGCCGCACAAGGGCGTGTACCGGGGCGTGGCCGGGGGGCCGCCGGAGGTGACGGTGGAGTTCACGCGGGTGGCGTGAGCCGTCCTGTACGAGAGGTGCCTACCGTACGAGACATGCGGACCCGCACGAGACGCGCGCAGCCGTAGGAGAGGGCGAAACCCGTTCGAGAAGCGCGAACCCGCAGGAGACGCGCGCGGCCGTAGGGGAAGCGTGAACCCATACGAGACGCACGACCCCGTAGGAGACGCACGACCCCCGGGGGCAGATCCGTGCCCCCGGGGCAGGGTGCGGGTTACTTCAGCCCGCGGGCCTCGCACTCGTCCTCGTACTGCGCCGTGCAGATGTCGGACACCTTGTAGATGCCGTCCTCGACGACCGTGCTCCTGATGTTGGCCTCCGTCAGCGCGACCACACTCACCAGCTGCGCCGGGATGTCCTTGTTCGTCGGGCTGTCGACCCTGTCCCGGGTAAGGGCGTCGAACTGGATGTCGCGGCCCTGGACACGGGCCACGGCCATCTCGGCCGCCGTCTCGGCCTCCTGCGGGTACGACTTGTAGATGCTCATGTACTGCTCGCCGGAGAGGATCCGCTGCACGGCGGCGAGTTCGGCGTCCTGCCCGGTGATCGGCGGCAGTTTGGTGACGCCCGCGGCCTCCAGGGCCTCGATGATGCCGCCCGCCATGCCGTCGTTGGCGGAGTAGACGCCGGCGATGTTGTCCTTGCCGATGATGGCGATCGCCTTCGTCATGTTCGCCCTGGCGTTCTCGGGCTTCCAGTCCTTGGTGTCGAAGGACTGCGCGATCGTCACCTTGCCGTTCAGCTCGGAGAGGGCGCCCTCCTTGAACTGCGCGGCGTTCGGGTCGGTCACCGACCCGTTCATCATGACGATCTTCGCGGTGGTGTCGATGTCACCGCCGAGGGCCTCCAGGAGGGAACGTCCCTGCACCTCGCCGACGAGCTCGTTGTCGAAGGAGATGTACGCGTCGATGGGTCCTTCGGCCAGCCTGTCGTAGGCGATGACCGGGATTCCGGCGTCCTTGGCCTTCTGGACCCCGCTCGCGATGGCGTGCGCGTCCACGGCGTCGAGGAGCAGGACGTCGACCTTGTCGTCGATCATCTGCTGCAACTGCTGGGCCTGCTTGGCGGCGTCCGCCCCGGCGTTGGCGTACTCGACCTTGCCCTGACCGTTGGTGATCGACGCGACCTTGTTCTTGATGATCGGGTAGTCGAATTTGTCGTACCGGGTGTTCGCCGTCTCTGGAAGCAGCAGCCCCACCGTGATGTCGTTGCCCTTGGTCGGGCTCGGCTCACTGGCTTCCCCGCCGGCTTCGAGTGCGCCGCAGCCGGCGGCGAGGGAGGCCGTGACGGTGAAGGCGGCCACGGCTGTGAAGGTACGACGAATACGAGGCGTTCGGGGCATTCGGGTGCTCACTTCAGGCGCTTTCCGGTCGAGGACGCAACAGCGCGTGCGCCTCATGTGTCTGAAAGACAACGTGGGCGAGCCCCGGGCGTCAAGCGAAACTACTCAACGGGAGGGCAAGATCACACTCCGCTGCGTGCGTGAAGAAGTGGCGGAGGACCGCGCGAGTGACCTTCGCGCGCCCTCCACCAGGTGTTCCCGGGCGGGCACTCGAAGACTCGGACAAGATCCGTACAACCACGTGCATACGTCACGATCCCTGATCATCGACGGCTCGATTCCGCCGTTCCCGACCGGACGTGACGCACCGGACGATCTCGGCCAGACTCACGGTCGGCCGAGGCCTCACCCACCCCCCTGTTACCTGTCGGACGAAATCACAGCAGCCGTACAACCTGTCCACCGCCGATCTCGACCCGTACACCGTGTGGCGGGGCACGACCGTCGACGGCGTCTGCACGGACACCGACAAGCCCGGGTACACCGCCGTGGCCAGGACCCCGTACCAGAACGTCAACGTCGCGGACGGCGGGACCTCTGGTACGTCGTCCGGCCCGCCGACTTCGCCAGGAACCTCAGTGCGGGCATCACGGTCCACCTCACCGAGCACGACCTGCGGCCACGGCGGAACCCCCGGCAGGGGCCACCCACGGGGCCGGGGCGTCGTTCTCCGCGCTCGGCAATGTGCAGTTGCGCGGCTGGACACCCGCGGGCACGGAAGACGCGCGGGGCTCCTCGGCGCCGTCTGGAATCCGGAGACCGCCGCCTTCGAGGCAGTGCCGGACACCGAACCGCTCCACGACGCGAACGTCCCGAAGGGAACGTCGCTGTGCTACCAGGTCGTCGGAGTCCGCGAGGACGGCACCACCTCACTGCCGGTCCTGGTGAGCGTCGCCGTACCGCCGGTTTCCTGACGGAACGCCAAGGGGCCCGGAGGTTCGAACCGAACCTCCGGGCCCCTTCACACATGGACCTGCCTAGTCCTTGGCCTTCTTGGGCCGCCAGACCACCAACGCACTCGTCTGCTGCACTTCCTGATACGGCACCAGATCCCGCCGATAGGAGGCATGCACCGCGGCCTCCCGCTGCTGCATGGCAGCCGCAGCCCCGTCCAGCGCGGACTCCATCTCCACCACCCGCTGCTGCAACGCGGCGACCTGGTTCTCCAGTTCGATGATCCGCTTGATGCCGGCCAGGTTGATGCCCTCGTCCTGCGACAGTGCCTGCACCGTGCGGAGCAGTTCGATGTCGCGGGCCGAGTAGCGGCGGCCCCGGCCGGCGGTGCGGTCGGGGGAGACCAGGCCCAGGCGGTCGTACTGGCGCAGGGTCTGCGGGTGCAGGCCCGAGAGCTGGGCCGCCACCGAGATGACGTAGACCGGGGTCTCCTGCGTCAGTTCATACGGGTTGCGTCGACGACCGTCCATCTCGGTCAAGCTCCCTTCGCTGCCTCGAACAGCTCATCCCGCGGATTCTCGTCCGCGGTCGCCTCGCGATACGCCTCCAGTGCGTCACGAGCCTTCCCCGTCAGTTCCGTCGGGACACTCACCTCGACGGTGACCAGCAGGTCGCCCCGGGTGCCGTCCTTGCGGACCGCGCCCTTGCCCCGCGCGCGCATCGTGCGCCCGTTGGGCGTGCCCGGGGGCAGTTTCAGGGTGACCGACGGGCCGCCCAGGGTCGGGACCCTGACCTCGCCGCCGAGTGCCGCCTCGACGAAGGTCACCGGCACCGTCACCGTCAGGTTGTCGTCCTTGCGGCCGAAGACCGGGTGGGCGTCGACATGGACGGTGACGTACAGATCGCCCGCCGGGCCGCCCCGCTCGCCCGGCGCTCCCTTGCCGCGCAGCCGGATGCGCTGGTTGTCCGCCACCCCGGCCGGGATGCGCACCTGCATCGTCCGGGAGGACTTGGCGCGCCCGGAGCCGCTGCACACCAGGCAGGCGTGCTCCGCGATCAGGCCCCGTCCCTTGCAGTCAGGGCAGGGGTCCGTGAGCGAGAAGCCGCCGCCCGAGCCGCGCGCCACCTGGCCGGTGCCCACGCACGTCGGGCACACCCTCGGCGTGCCGTTCTTGTCACCGGTCCCCGAGCACGCCTTGCACGGCGACTGGGACGTCATGCGCAACGGGACCGTCGCGCCGTCCACCGCCTCCGTGAAGCTCAGCGTGACCTCGGTGTCGATGTCCTGGCCGCGCCGGGGCTGCGTACGTGTGGTCCCGGCCCCGCCCCGGTTGAACAGGCCCCCGAAGACGTCCCCGATGCCACCGCCGAAGCCGCCCGCACCGGAACCGCCGGGGCCGCCGCCCTGGGGGGCGCCTCCGAAGAGGTCACCCAGGTCGAAGTTGAAGGAGCCGCCGCCCGCGCCCGGCCCCGGACGGAATCCGCCGTTGCCGAAGAGGGCGCGGGCCTCGTCGTACTCCTTGCGCTTCTTGGGGTCGCCGAGGACGTCGTTCGCCTCGGAGATCTCCTTGAAGCGCTCCTCGGCCCTGGCGTTGCCCTTGTTGGCGTCCGGGTGGAACTCGCGGGCGAGTTTCCGGTACGCCTTCTTGATCTCGGCCTCGGTGGCGTCCTTGGGGACGCCGAGGACCTTGTAGAAGTCCTTCTCGATGAAGTCCTTGGTGCTCATCCCCGACGTCCCTCCTTCCCCGCGCAGTCACTCACGTCAGCCCTCTTCCGGGCCACCGCTCTCCTTGCCGTCCGCCGTGTCGGCCGACTCCGGGGAGTCGCCCTTGCCGGCCTGCGCCCCGGGCTGGGGCTCGGCCACCGCGACCCTGGCGGGACGCAGGTTGCGCTCACCGAACCTGTAGCCCGGCTGCAGGATCGCCACACAGGTCGTCTCCGTGACGTCCGGCGCGTACGAGTGCATCAGGGCCTCGTGGATCATCGGGTCGAAGGGCTCGCCCTCCTTGCCGAACTGCTGCAGGCCCATCTTCGCGGCGACGGTCTCCAGCGACTCGGCGACGGACTTGAACCCGCCGACCAGTTCGCCGTGTTCCCTCGCGCGGCCGATGTCGTCGAGCACGGGCAGGAGTTCGGTCAGGATGCTCGCGATGGCGATCTCCTTGACCGTGATCCGGTCCCGCTCGACCCGGCGGCGGTAGTTCTGATACTCGGCCTGGAGCCGCTGGAGGTCCGCCGTGCGCTCACCGAGCGCCGTGCGTACCTGGTCCAGCTGGGCCGTCAGACCGGCGACCTGTACTGCTGCTGCGTCCCCGGCCGGGGCCGCCCCCTCCGAAGAGGGGGCGGCCTTCGGCTCGGCGTCGTCGGGGGTGGCGCCGGAAGGGACGTCGGGCTTCTCGTCGAAGCCCGGAGTCTCCTCCGTCACGCGGCACCGTCCTTGCGCTCGTTGCGCTCGTCGTCGACGATCTCGGCGTCCACCACGTCGTCGTCGGCCTTCGGGGCCTCGGCGCCGGGCGCGCCGTCACCGGCGGCCTGACCCGCCTGGGCGTCGGCGTACATCGCCTGGCCCAGCTTCTGCGAGACGGCGGCGACCTTCTCCGTGGAGGTGCGGATCTCGGCGATGTCCTCGCCCTTGAGCGCGGCCTTCAGCTCCTCGATCGAGGCCTCGACCTCGGTCTTGATGTCGCCGGGGACCTTGTCCTCGTTGTCCTTGAGGAACTTCTCCGTCTGGTAGACGAGCTGCTCGCCCTGGTTGCGGGTCTCGGCGGCCTCGCGGCGACGGTGGTCCTCGTCCGCGTACTGCTCGGCCTCCTGGCGCATCCGGTCGACCTCGTCCTTCGGCAGCGAGGAGCCACCGGTGACGGTCATCTTCTGTTCCTTGCCCGTGCCGAGGTCCTTGGCCGTGACGTGCATGATGCCGTTGGCGTCGATGTCGAAGGCGACCTCGATCTGCGGCACGCCGCGCGGGGCCGGCGGCAGGCCCGTCAGCTCGAACATCCCGAGCTTCTTGTTGTACGCCGCGATCTCGCGCTCGCCCTGGTAGACCTGGATCTGGACGGACGGCTGGTTGTCCTCGGCCGTCGTGAAGATCTCGGAACGCTTGGTCGGGATCGTCGTGTTGCGCTCGATGAGCTTCGTCATGATCCCTCCCTTGGTCTCGATACCGAGGGACAGCGGCGTCACGTCGAGGAGCAGGACGTCCTTGACCTCGCCCTTGAGGACACCCGCCTGGAGCGCGGCGCCGATGGCGACGACCTCGTCCGGGTTCACACCCTTGTTGGCGTCCCGGCCGCCCGTCAGCTCCTTGACGAGCTCGGCGACGGCGGGCATACGGGTCGAGCCACCGACGAGAACGACGTGGTCGATCTCGGAGAGGGCGATGCCCGCGTCCTTGATGACGTTGTGGAACGGCGTCTTGCAGCGCTCCAGCAGATCGGCCGTCAGCTGCTGGAACTGGGCGCGCGTGAGCTTCTCGTCCAGGTGCAGCGGGCCCTCGGCGGAGGCCGTGATGTAGGGCAGGTTGATCGAGGTCTCGGTGGACGAGGACAGCTCGATCTTGGCCTTCTCGGCGGCCTCGCGGAGGCGCTGGAGGGCCATCTTGTCCTTGCCCAGGTCCACGCCGTGGCCGGTGCGGAACTGCTGCACCAGGTAGTCCATGACGCGCTGGTCCCAGTCGTCACCACCGAGGTGGTTGTCACCGTTGGTGGCCTTCACCTCGACGACGCCGTCACCGATCTCCAGGAGGGACACGTCGAAGGTGCCGCCACCGAGGTCGAAGACGAGGATCGTCTGGTCGTCCTTGTCGAGGCCGTACGCGAGCGCGGCCGCGGTGGGCTCGTTCACGATGCGCAGGACGTTGAGGCCCGCGATCTCGCCGGCCTCCTTCGTCGCCTGGCGCTCGGAGTCGTTGAAGTAGGCCGGGACGGTGATGACCGCGTCCGTGACCTTCTCGCCCAGGTAGGCCTCGGCGTCGCGCTTCAGCTTCTGCAGGATGAAGGCGCTCATCTGCTGCGGGTTGAAGTTCTTCCCGTCGAGCTCGATCTTCCAGTCGGTGCCCATGTGGCGCTTGACCGACCGGATGGTCCTGTCGACGTTGGTGACCGCCTGGCGCTTGGCGACCTCGCCGACCAGCACCTCACCGTTCTTCGCGAAGGCGACGACGGACGGCGTGGTCCTGGCACCCTCGGCGTTGGTGATGACGGTGGGCTCGCCGCCCTCCAGAACGCTGACGACGGAGTTAGTCGTGCCCAGGTCGATGCCGACCGCACGTGCCATTTCAATTCCTCCAGCAGCAATGACTTGAGTGGAACAGGCTCAAGTGTGCATCACTCCCGTCGCGCGGTCAACAGAGCTGAGTCGACCACACTCAACTCTTATCCGTTCCTTACACGCAAGGATGCCCTGACCTGCGCCGACTGCGCGGCCGGGGGCCGCCGCAGCCCGTACACGGGAACCCTCAGCAGCCCCAGTACGACCATCCCGGCCACCCCCGCCACCCACCACAGCCCCGATCCCCCGGCCCACCCGCCATGCACGAGCACTCCCACGAGCACCGCCCCGAAGGCCCCCGCACCGAGCAGTACGGCCGCCCCGCGCGGGGTGAGCCCGAGCCTCCGCAACCGGTGCGCGAGATGGTCCGGGCCCCCGCGCGACAACGGCCGCCCCGCCACCCTCCGCGACACGACGACGAGCACCACATCCGCACCGGCCACGGCGGTGAGCGCGAACAACACCCCCGCGCTGGACGCCGGTTCGTGTCCGGTCCTGACGGCCACCGCCGCCGCGGCCAGCACGAACCCGGTGAACAGGGACCCGCACGCGCCGAGGGCGATCCGCGCGGGATGCCAGTTGTGCATGAGGAACCCGGTGAGCGCGGCGGCCAGGACGCTCAGCAGCACGGCGAGCCCGTCGAGCACCTCGACGGCGGCACACGCGCCCACCCCGAAGGCGGTCAGCACCCCGACCGTGCCGAGCAGACCGTCGGCATGGTCGAGAGCCCGGAAAGCGACCGCGACGAACACGATCCAGAGGAGGGCGAGCAGCCCGGCCCCGAACCCCAACTCCTCGTACGGCACGACGAACGCGGCGGCGACGGCCGTACCGGCGACGAGGAAGCGCGCCTTCACCCGTCGCACGTCGGCCACGAGCCCGAGCGCGCCGACGCCCGCCCCGGCGACGAGCAGTGCACCGACCCCGTCCCCGAGCGGGGCGTACCCGGTCCACTCCCCCGCCCCCGCGACCAGCCCGGTCGCGAGCACGACGGCGAGCCCGCCGAGCAGGGGCAGGGGACGCGACCGGCGCCGGTCGAGCACACCGAGGCGCAGGGCGAGTGTCCGCAGGAGGGCGGTGAGGACGGCGGCGAGGAGAAGGGCGGCGGTGGCGGCGAGGATCCCGTAGAGCACGGGTTCACGTTAGGCGCAAACGTAACAATTAAGTACGAATAACACGATCCGTTCCGATGAGATCTGATCTACGACTCAGGTAAGCCTGAGCGATCCAGATCACTCCGCCGCTGACTACAGTGCGGGTCAGGATGTGGGTAGTCTCTGACAGAATACCTAAGTTACCGCTTAGTAATACTGCTCGGCATCCAGTTGGTTACGCGCAGGCCTGAGGAGCCCCGACATGCAACTCGCCGCGATCATCGTGTCGCTGGTCCTGACCGTGGTCGGCGTCGCGCTGCTCGCACGCGCCATCGGTCAGTTCGTCCGCTACTTCGGACTCGGCCAGCCGGTCCCGGCCGGCCTTCGGACGGACAACCCCTATCAGCGCAGTGTGACGCTGGTGAAGGAGTTCCTCGGTCACACACGCATGAACCGGTGGGGCATCGTCGGCTTCGCGCACTGGTTCGTGGCGGTCGGCTTCCTGACGCTGCCGCCGACCCTCGCCCAGGCCTTCGGCCAGCTCTTCTCGGCGGACTGGACGCTGCCGGTCATCGGCGGCTTCCTGCCGTTCGAGCTGTACATCGAGTTCATCGGCGTGATGACCATCCTCGGCATCGCCGTGCTCATCGTGATCCGCCTGCTGAACCTGCCCTCGCGCCCCGGCCGCAAGTCCCGTTTCGCGGGCTCCAAGGCGGGCCAGGCGTACTTCGTCGAGTACGTCATCCTCACCATCGGCCTCGCGATCTACGTGCTGCGCGGTCTTGAGGGCGCGATCCACCACGTCGAGCACTACGAGGCCGCGTACTTCGCCTCGTACCCGCTGGTCCTCGCCTTCAAGGGCCTGAGCGTCGGCACACTCCAGAACCTGATCTACCTCACCGCGATGGTGAAGATCAGCACGTCGTTCGTCTGGATGATCGTCGTCTCGCTCAACACCAACATGGGCGTCGCCTGGCACCGCTTCCTCGCCTTCCCGAACATCTGGTTCAAGCGCGAGGCGACGGGCGGGACGGCCCTCGGCGCCCTCCAGCCCATGACGTCCGGCGGCGAACCGATCGACTTCACCGACCCCGGCGACGACGACGTCTTCGGCGTGAGCCAGGTCGAACAGTTCTCCTGGAAGGGTCTGCTCGACTTCTCCACGTGCACGGAGTGCGGACGCTGCCAGTCGCAGTGCCCGGCCTGGAACACCGGCAAGCCCCTCTCCCCCAAGCTGCTGATCATGTCGCTGCGGGACCACGCCCACGCCAAGGCCCCGTACCTGCTGGCGGGCGGCGGCAAGACGATGGAGGGCGAGGAGAAGGCGAGCGAGGAGCAGCTCAAGGACGTTCCCGCCGCCGCCCTCGCCGAGGCCGGGCGCCCGCTGATCGGCACCGCCGAGGAGAACGGCGTCATCGACCCGGACGTCCTGTGGTCCTGCACCACCTGCGGCGCCTGTGTGGAGCAGTGCCCGGTGGACATCGAGCACGTCGACCACATCGTCGACATGCGCCGCTACCAGGTGATGATCGAGAGCGCCTTCCCCTCCGAGGCGGGCACGATGCTCAAGAACCTGGAGAAGAAGGGCAACCCCTGGGGCCTGGCGAAGAAGCAGCGCCTGGAATGGCTCAAGGAGCTCGACTTCGAGGTGCCGGTCGTCGGCAAGGACATCGAGGACCTCACCGAGGTCGAGTACCTGTACTGGGTCGGCTGCGCGGGCGCGCTGGAAGACCGCGCCAAGAAAACCACCAAGGCGTTCGCGGAACTCCTCCACATCGCGGGCGTCAAGTTCGCGATCATGGGCGGCGACGAGAAGTGCACCGGTGACTCCGCCCGCCGTCTCGGCAACGAGCCCCTGTTCCAGGAGCTCGGCATGGAGAACGTCATGGCGCTGAACATGGCGTTCGGCGAGGAGACGGACGACGACGGCAACGTCACGCCGGAGTCGAGGAAGCCGAAGTCCGCGAAGAAGATCGTCGCGACCTGCCCGCACTGCCTGAACACGATCGGCAACGAGTACCCGCAGCTCGGCGGCGACTACGAGGTCATCCACCACACCCAGCTGCTCCAGCACCTCATCGACGAGGGCAAGCTGCTCCCGGTCACCCCGGTAGACGGCCTCATCACCTACCACGACCCCTGCTACCTCGGCCGCCACAACAAGATCTACACGCCCCCGCGCGAGATCATGTCGGCCGTCCCGGGCCT
Source organism: Streptomyces sp. ADMS (assembly GCF_033441795.1). Classification (NCBI taxonomy): domain Bacteria; kingdom Bacillati; phylum Actinomycetota; class Actinomycetes; order Kitasatosporales; family Streptomycetaceae; genus Streptomyces; species Streptomyces sp. ADMS. The sequence goes on from NZ_JAVFVX010000067.1 coordinate 30,116, forward strand.
GCGCCAGCAGGAGATGCACCGCCACAAGGAGCGCGGCTTCTGCTGCGGCGCGGGTGGCGCGCGGATGTGGATGGAGGAGCGGATCGGCAAGCGCATCAACAACGAGCGCGTCGACGAGGCCCTGTCCCTGAACCCGGACATCGTTTCCACCGCCTGCCCGTTCTGCCTCGTGATGCTGACCGACTCGGTCAACGGCAAGAAGAACGAGGGCAAGGCGAAGGAGTCCATCACGGTGGTGGACGTCGCCCAGCTGCTCCTGGAGTCCGTGAAGACCCCGGTCGACGACGAGCCCCCGGCGGGCGAGCCGGAGACGGAGAGCGCGCCGGAGCCGCAGCCGGTGAAGTAGTCCTGGAACAAGGTCTGGAAACAGGTCCTGAAACAGCTCCGTACGGGGTCGGCGCCGGTGGCGTCGACCCCGTACGGAGCTGTTGCCGATTCACTGAACTGCCGTACAACCATTGTCACTTGCCACAGGTCTCCTGATCGTCCAGCACCTCCCCGCACCTCCCTCGTGACCGCCGCATCCCTGGAGACCTCTTGCGCCCCCGAATCCCCGCCCGCGCCACACTCCTGGCCACCGCCGTCCTCGCCGCCACCGTGAGTCCCGTAGCACTCGGCGCCCCGGCGTCGGCCGCACCGGCCAAGCACGTGGACGACTTCAACGGCGACGGCCACCGCGACCTGCTCCTCGGCGACCAGAGCGCCACCGTGGCCGGGAAGCGGAACGCGGGCGCGGTCGTCGTCGTCTGGGGCTCGGCGACGGGGCTGAACCCCGCCAAACGCTCGGTGATCACACAGAACAGCCCCGGCATCGCGGGCGTGGCCGAGGCGAAGGACCGCTTCGGTGCGAAGGTCACCTCGGCCGACCTGAACAAGGACGGCTACGCGGACGTCGTCGCAAGCTCCCCCGGCGAACTGCACGCCGACCGCCACGGCACGCTCACCGTCCTGTGGGGCTCCAGGTCGGGCCTGACCAAGGGCAGTACGTACGCGTCCCCGGGCAGCAAGAAGCACACCTTCGGCCTGGACGCCGCCATCGGCGACTTCAACGCCGACGGCCGCCTGGACATCGTGTCCGTGGACGGCGAGTTCGTCTGGTTCCTGCGCGGCCCGTTCACCAAGGCCGGCGGGCGCGGCAAGGCCACCAACCTCGACCCGTGGGACGGCGAGGACATCAAGGCGGAGATGGTGGTGGCCGGCAAGGTCACCAAGGACGGCACCGCGGACTTCGCGCTCATCGGGTACGACACGGACACCAACAGCAAGCGGGTCTGGTTCTACCGGGGCGGCAGGAACGGCCCCGCCAAGCCGTGGAAGAGAAGCCTCCCCGCCGCCGCCTCCGACCTCGCCGGATCGAGCGCCGTGATCGCCGACTTCGACCGCAACGGCTACGGCGACCTCGCGATCGGCGTCTCCCGCTCGGGCAGGGGCGGCGCGGTCCACGTCATGCCCGGCACGGCCACCGGCCCCGCCGGCAGGCTCACCACCCTCAGCCAGAACACCGCGGGCGTCCCCGGCAGCCGTGAGGACAGCGACTACTTCGGGTACGACGTCTCAGCAGCCGACACCAACGGCGACGGCTACCCCGACCTGGCCGTCGGCGCCCCCTACGAGGCCCTCGGCACCAGCTACTGGGCCGACGGCTCCATCACCGTCCTGCGCGGTGGCTCCACCGGCCTCACCGGCAGGAACGCCCGCCAGTACGACCGCACCACCCCCGGCCTGCCGAACGTCTCCCCCGACAACGCCTGGCTCGGCGCCTCCCTCCTCCTGCGCGACTACAACCGCGACGGCCGCGCCGAGCTCATCGCCACGGCCAACGAGGGGGGCCGCCTCCACCTCCTCCCCGGTACCTCGTCCGGACCGACGGGCACGGGCTCCCGGACGCTCACCGTCGCGCAACTGGGTCTGGGGGCACGGGCGTTCATGGGGGCGGAGCTGGCGGACTGACGCCCCCGGCGAGACGCGGCCCGGTTCCTCCCCGGCGCGGCGGCTCCGGGCTCGTCAGCCATCGGCTCGTCGGCTCGTCGGCTCGGCGGCGCGGCGCCGCGGCGGCTCGTCGGCTCGACGGCGCGGCGGCGCGGCGGCTCGTCGGCTCGGCGGCGCGGCGGCGCGGCGGCCATCGGCTCGACGGCGCGGCGGCTCGTCGGCGCGGCGGCTCGTCGGCTCGTCGGCTCGTCGGTCTGACGAACGTGACGGGCGCCGCGTCGGGAGCGAGCCGGCGGGCTGAGGCAGGTTGAGGCGGATTGTGGCGGGTTCGACGTACGCCTCTCCCGGCGCCTGCCACCAGGCCCCCCTGTGCCTCGTTTTCCCGCACCGGCACGGGGGTGTCTTCATATCTCGAACACGTGCATCATTACTGAGCTGAGTCGTTGTCAATGAGGTCAATGGTCCGGGCGAGGTGCAGGGTGCGCGTGCGAAGAGCCGGTCGGGGTACGACGGCCACCAGCGGGTTGGCAGCCCTCGGCACCCTCGTCGCACTCACCGCCTGCGGCCCTCTCGCCGGCGACGAGGGAGCAGCCGCCACCCAACCCCCCGTCCAGGTCGCCAAGGCCCCCGCCCAACGCCCCGTACCGCAGGGCGACGGCAGCAAGGTCGCCGACGACTTCAACGGTGACGGTCACCGCGACCTGGTCCTCAACGACCTGGTCAAGAACCAGCTCCACACGGACGACGCCGGTATCGGCGTCGTCTACGGCTCCCCGGCCGGACTCGTCCCCGGCGCCCGGCAGTTGCTGAGCCCGGCCCGCCAAGCAGCCCGTACGAAGGGCCAGTTGCCGGCGGTCTTCGACGCGGTGGCGAGCTGCGACCTCGACGGCGACGGCTTCACCGACCTGGTCGTGTCGACGGACCCCCCGTACGACGGCCAGGGCCAGCCCCCGGTACCGCTCCAGCTCCTCTTCGGCTCCCCGGGCGGCCTCACCGGCCGCGCCGTCGCGCTCACGATCCCCGCACAGGCCCGCGCCGGCAACGAGTGGCCCGACCAGCCGGTGTGCGGCGACTTCGACGGCGACGGTGCCCAGGACCTGGTCGTCCACGCCTCGGAACAGCAACTCAGCTATCTGCGCGGCCCGTTCACCCGCAAGGGCGCCCCGAGCGAGGCCGGTGCGCCGATCGCCGCCCCCGGCAACGTACCGACGGGTCCGGCGGCCGACGTGAACGCCGACGGATACGACGACCTGGTCGTCCGTACGACGGAGGGCACCGCCGAGTCGGCGGTCGTCCTCGGCGGCCCGGACGGCCCGACGCGCACGGGGACGGTGCTGCCCGAGGGCATCGATGTCGCCCTCGGCCGCTTCGGCAAGGGGCGTGACCTGGACGCGGCGGTGGGCGCGATGGACGGAACGTCACTGCGCTACGACCTCCCCGACGCCGCCTCCGGCACCCTCGACTCCCCCGGCTCGATGCTCGACACCGGCGACTTCGACGGCGACGGCCGCGACGAACTGGTCTCCAGCGGCTCACGGTTGAGGGTGTTCCGGGCGCCGACGGCAGCGGCCGGCCTCTCGGCGAAGGGCATGGTCACCGTCGCGCCGCCCGCCCGGGGAACGACGCGGGTGCTCACGGTCGGCGACTTCGACGGAGACGGCCGGGCGGACCTGGCGGTTCGGACGTACCGGGGCGAGACATGGGACGAGGTTGCCGTCCATCCCGGGACCAAGGACGGAATAGTGGCGGCGGAGCCCTCGGTGACGTTCTCCAGCTCGGAGTTCCTGTAGGGGCGCGCGGGAACACCCGAAAAGCTCCCGTCTCCCGTACGAGACCGACGACATGCTTCCGTAGCCGAACGGGGCGGGAGACTTCCGCGATGCCGCCCTGACGCGTCTCTGACCCTGCCCTGACACCACCCTGACGCTTCCCTAGGGGAAATGCGAGAGCCCCCTTAAGGGATGTAACAGCTGGGCAGCAAAGCGGGGCCCTGAAGCCCGGGCCCCACCCGTCACTCTGCGGGACCAGGTACGTTCGATGACGTGGCTGGATTCAGGATCGGACGCGGCGGCCGGGACAACCGAGCCCCGCAAACGCGACCGCAACAACACCCGCAGCCGTACGGCCCGCAGCCCCCGCAGGGCGGCCCGTCGTACGGCTACCCGCCCGCGCCGCAGCCGCCGTACAGCGGAACGGGCGGCGCCGGACGCCAGTGGCCCCCGCAGGCGACCGCCGGCAGCGGACCCGGCGGGCACGGCCACGGCGAGCCGGAGTACTTCGGCGACGACGGGCACGGGCGTGGTCCGGGGCACGGCCCCGGCCCCCACCACGGGCATCCGAACGCGCCCGTGGACCCGTACGCGGCCAACAACCCTGGTCACACACAGGCGTTCACGGTCAACGACGACCCGTACAACCAGGGCGACACCTACCGCGCCGGCGCGGCCTCGGCCCCGCCGGCCGGTCCGCGGCTGCGCTGGAAGGAACTGCTGCGGGGCATCGTCACCTCCCCCGACCGCACGTTTCTCCAGATGCGCGACTACTCGGTGTGGGGGCCGGCGCTCGTCGTCACGTTCCTGTACGGCCTGATCGCCGTCTTCGGGTTCGACGACACGCGCGAAGACACGATAAACGCGACGCTCAACAACGCCATCCCCATCGTGCTGACGACGGGCGTGGCGATGGTCCTGAGCTCCTTCGTCCTGGGCGTGGTCACCCACACCCTCGCCCGCCAGCTCGGCGGCGACGGCGCCTGGCAGCCGACGGTCGGCCTCTCCATGCTGATCATGTCCATCACGGACGCCCCCCGCCTGCTGGTCGCGATGTTCGCGGGCGGCGACGCACCCTTCGTACAGATCCTGGGCTGGGCGACCTGGGTCGCGGGAGGCGTACTCCTGACCCTGATGGTCCGCCGCTCCCACGACCTGCCATGGCCGAAGGCACTGGGCGCGTCGGCGATCCAGCTGATCGCGCTGCTGTCGATCGTGAAGCTGGGCACGTTCTAGGTCCAGGAGACGTGAGTACGACGGGAGGGGCTTCCGGCCGGGTGCCGGGCCCCTCCCGTCGCTTTGTCCCGTCGCTTCTTCTCCCGTCTCTTTGATCTCTTTCGGGAGACGGGAGACCGACGCCTGACGACGTCCGTCGCCCGTCTTCGGAGGGTGGGGACAGTCACCTACTCGGGGACGAGCGGTCACCGGAGGACTTGTCCACCGGGCGGGCGGCCGCGGCGGCCATGAGGGCCAGCATGAGCGCGATCACCCCGACGATGATGTTGTTGACGATGGTCCTGGTTGTGCTGACGTCGCCTGCCACGACCCACGGCGCGAAGATCGTCCACACGCTGAGCGCGCAGGCGGCCCACGCCATGCTGTGCGACCGCTCGTACGCCCGGCCGAAGCCACCGCTCATGATCACGGCGTATGCGATGCCGACGATCAGATTGTTGACCGCCAGGGTGGAGAACTCGTTGAAACCCGCGATCCACGGTGAGGCTGCCAGGTAGAGGCCCGTGATCAGGGCCATTGCCTCGACGGCCTGGGCCCTCGGAGTACTCGCGACATGCTCGGCCATCTCGTGCCGGTTCCGCATGGCGAGGATGTCAGGATGCGTTGCCATGTCCGACCGGGGCTGTGTCGTCATTCCGATACCTCCGATTTGCCCGTTATGTGCACCAGCACAAAGGCGAGTGCCCCACGGCAGACGGGTTAACCGTCGGCGACCGAAGATGCTGCGGAGGAAGCAGCGCCCACGAACAGCGGTGGTCGACGCCGGACCTCAAGATCGCAGAACCCATGGGGGCGACGGACGGAACGTGACAACGACGACGGCAGAGCGACGGCGCCCGGGACCACCGCCACCGCCGCTGAGATCACGACGGCAACGGCCCACAGCGGCAGCATGAGCCCAGGTCAGAGCGCTTCCGTGTTCGGCTTGGCCGTTTCACCCGACCTGTGTACCGGAGGCAGGACACTCCACGGGAAGTTGATCCAGTCGTCGGTCCGCTTCCACACGTACTCGCACTTCACGAGGGACTGCGTCTTCTCGTAGATCACCGCGGAACGCACCTCGGCGACGGCGTCCAGGCAGAAGTCCCGCACCAGTTTGAGCGTCTTGCCGGTGTCGGCGACGTCGTCGGTGATGAGGACCTTCTTGGCGGAGAAGTCGATGGCGCTGGGGACGGGCGCGAGCATGACGGGCATGGGCAGCGTGGTTCCGACGCCGGTGTAGAACTCGACATTGACAAGGTGGATGTTCTTGCAGTCGAGGGCATACGCGAGCCCGCCCGCCACGAACACACCCCCGCGCGCGATGCTGAGCACGACGTCGGGCTCGTACCCGTCGTCGGCGATGGTCTGCGCGAGTTCGCGGACGGCGGTGCCGAACTGTTCGTAGGACAGGTTCTCACGTATGACCGTCATACCTGCGTCCGGTGGAAGTTGAGGAAGGACCGGGAGGCGGTCGGCCCGCGCTGCCCCTGATACCGGGAGCCGTACCGGTCGCTGCCGTACGGGAACTCGGCCGACGAGCTCAGCTGGAACAGACACAGCTGGCCGATCTTCATACCGGGCCAGAGCTTGATGGGCAGCGTCGCGAGGTTGGAGAGTTCGAGCGTCACGTGTCCGGAGAACCCGGGGTCGATGAACCCGGCGGTGGAGTGGGTGACGAGCCCGAGCCGCCCGAGCGAACTCTTGCCTTCGAGGCGGGAGGCGAGATCGTCGGGCAACGTGATGACTTCGTACGTGGAGGCGAGCACGAACTCCCCGGGGTGGAGGATGAACGGCTCGTCACCCTCGGGCTCGACCAGGCGCGTGAGGTCTGCCTGTTCGATCGAGGGGTCGATGTGGGGGTAGCGGTGGTTCTCGAACACCCGGAAGAAGCGGTCGAGGCGCACGTCGACGCTCGACGGCTGCACCATGGATTCGTCGTAGGGATCGATCCGCACTCGCCCGGCGTCGATCTCGGCCCGGATGTCCTTGTCTGAGAGAAGCACGCCCCGAGGATACGCAAGGCGCGCGGACCGGCCACAATCGGCCGGTTCCGCGCGCCTGCTACTGCGGGTACTTCACGTGCTTCTACTTCATGTACGGGTACTTCGCTTGCTTCTACTTCACGTGCGGGTACTTCGCTTGCGGGTACGTGGCTTGCGGGCACTTCACGTACTGCTGCTGCTCCGATGCCGCTGCTCCAACGCCACCGGCACCACACTGCGGAGCCGCGCGCAGCGCGGACACCGGATCAGCCGGCCGGGGCCGAGCCGCTCGGCCTGCTGCATCGGGAACGAAGCTGTGTTGAACACGTGCCCTTCGGCACAACGGACGACGGTGCGCTCGATCAAGTCCTCAGAGTCCCTTCCCCAAGAGCCGTCGCCGGTAACTGTCGAGACCGACGAGGAAAGCCACATTACGGGACGAAAAGGGCGCCCCTCCAGACGGCACTCCGATCCCGCCCAGCCCCTCTTCCGCGCCCCCACCGTACGCCCCAACTCCGGCCACTCGCAGCCGGGTCGCGCCGCGAACATGGGTCCGGGGCCCATACGGAACCCACTCGGAACGCACCCGGAATCCACCGGAAATCCACCAGGAACAGGGGCAGGCCCACGGCTCGGCGCCGGGGGCCTGGCATGGGGTAGAGTGACTGAGCGTTCCGACGCCGGTCCAGACCGGCGTATTACGCGGGTGTAGTTTAGTGGTAGAACATCAGCTTCCCAAGCTGAGAGTGCGAGTTCGATTCTCGTCACCCGCTCCATGCGAAACCCCCAGGTCATAGACCCGGGGGTTCCTTGTTGTCTAGACCGGTGGGCTGCTGCCGCACCACAACCGCACCACTAGGTCGTAGAACCGAAAGCCGTCCGGGAGGCCGACGACCGCGCGGGCGCGCCGCCACTTCCGGCCGAAGCATGTGCGGCGGAAGGCCGCCCCTTTCTGTGGCTTGCTGACGACCAACGAGCGTGAAGGACAACGCAAGCGCACCATGAAGCCAGGCAGCGCAGAGGAGGGCTCGACATGGGCAAGCAACACCACGCTCAAGAGCCGCAGTAATGGGGCCCACGCAACTCGCAGGGGTCCGCGCCACCGGCGAACGTCTGGCCGGCACCGCCGCAAGGCTCCCCGCCGCAGAGTCCCTATCAGGGCGAGACGACACCCCGACCGAAGAAGCGGCGCCGCGTCTTTCTGTGGGTCTTCCTGGCCGTCCAGATCTTGTTTCTGATCTGGGTGATCGCGGGCGCCGCGAGCGTCAGCGGCACACCCGAAGAGTGCCGAGGCCGGACCGGCGACGCCTTGGAGCTGTGCAACGACGCGAACGACGTCGGAACCACAATCGGCGTGGGTCTCATCATCGGCCTGTGGGCAGCCGTCGACGTCATCCTTGGCTTCACATACGTGGTCTACCGACTCGCCAGCCGGCGCACCTGAGACGGGCCGTCGCAGCCGAGCGGCAGGCGGTACGCAGGTTCAGGTGAGCCGGTAAGTGTCTTCGAGTTCCTGCCGATCAGCGGGGAGCAGCACATCAGAGACTTGCAGGGCCTGACCGGAGGCGTCGTGCGCGACGACAAGGACACCGAGGACGGGCACGCCGTCCGGCAGCTCCAAAAGCTCGGCCTCGCCCCGCTCAGGGAGCCGAGCCGAGATACGTTCGGTCACATGGTCGAAGCGGACCTTCTTCCGCGCCTCAAGGTGAACACGGGTGCCGCCGCTCAGCAGCTGCGCACTCTCCAGCTCAGTGCCCTCGACCAGGCCGACCGGGAAGTACGACGAGACCAGCTCAACGGGTTCGCCGTCCTCGACAACGAGGAACCGGCGCACGAGGACCTTGGCACGCTTCGGCAAGCCGAGCGCAGAGGCGACGCGCGCCGGAACAGGAACCCGACCAACCTCGACCAACCGCCCAGGGGTCTGCGTCTCATCACGCACGAGCGCTTCGTTGCCCCGGCGGTCCTTGTGCTCCACGACGGCCGGACGTCCGCGCACGATCGTGCCGTATCCCTGCCGGGACTCCAGCCAGCCGTCACGCTTCAGCAGTTCCAGCGCCCGGACGACGGTCGGTCGGGACATCCCGAAGGCTTGCACCAGTTGATTCTCACTGGGTACACGGGTTCCTGGCGGATACGTGCCGTCCTCGATGCGCTGCTGAATGGTCTGCGCGAGGCGTACGTACTTCGGTGCCTCCACGTCATACGCCATGAGCGCCGCCGCCTGTCGAGATTGGCCAAGTCAACTGGTCAACCAGACTAGCGACGAATCCGCCGACGCAGTACCAACTGAAGATATTCCCCTCGTCACGCCGGCCAGGCATCGGCGACCACGAAGGAGACCACCGTTCCGCCGAAGCGACTGGGCCCGGAGTGCCACGACTCCGCGATCGAGTCGACGAGGAGCAGCCCGCGCCCGTGTGCGTCGTTGGCGTCGGGGCGCCGGAGTCGCACGTTCGCAGGGAAGCCCGGATTGTGCACCTCGACCCGCAACGAGGCCTCTTCCCGGAACCACTCCACCCGCACGACCCAGGGTTCGTCAGCCTGTCCGTAGCGGATGGCGTTAGTGACCAGTTCCGAGATCATCAGCGCGCAGTCCTCGACCGAGCAGGCAGGGTTGTACGGGGCGATGAACTTCCGGAACCAGCGTCGGGCCCGAGGGACGGACTCCGGGGTCGGATGCAAGGTCATCGCTCCGAGCCGCGGTGAGTCCTCAGAGGGGTAGCGGTCGATCCTGTAAGCCATCCGCGCTCACTCCTTGCCGCTGCCGTCACAGTCGAGGCAGCGCCGCTTCGATGTGGCACGGGTGCGGTCGGCGGCAGCGGCAAGCGCCAAGGACGTACGCGAACTGACATGCTTCCAGCCGCGCCCCCGGCAACTCCGACAAGGTAAAAGCGCTTCCTGGTCCGGCCGCTGACTCGTCACTCCGTGCCCCCTTCCGATCAAGTGGCCTTAGCCACTTACTGGATAGTGGCATTAGCCACTTGTGGCGCGCAAGTAGTTCGCCGAAATGACGAGCCATCAGGTGAGCGGATACCCCTGCTCGAACGCCCAGCGGTGCGGCGGGTAGGTGGCCTCGGCGAACTCCAACGGCCGGTCCTGGAGGTCGAAGACGACGTGATGCACGATCAGGACAGCCGCGCTCGGCGCAAGTTGGAGGTCCGCTACCTCCTCGTCGGTCGCCTGCCGGGCACACATTCGATCTTCGGCGTAACTTCCCTGTCGTCCCGTCATGTTCTCGACGTACATCAGGGTGCCCTCCTGGATCCGTTCCGGTTCCAGAAGCTTGGGCGCCCTCTGCCCGACGTCCGGCGCGAACCACGAGGTGGACAGCGTGATGGGCCCGTCCTGGTTGTTGGTCACACGCCGGCGATGCACGGCCCGACGGTCCTTCACCAGGCCCAGCGCCTCAGCAACGTGATCCGGGGCATCCAGCCACCCGGCCGACGTGATCACCGCGTACTCACCGGGCGTGTAGATCTTCCCGGTCTGCCGGGCCCGCCCATACAACTCACGTGCCCGCCGGTTCACTTCCAGACTGCGGACGTACGTGCCCGACCCCTGCCGCTTCTCGACGAGCCCCTGATGACTCAGCGCCTCCAACGACCGCGCCGCCGTCGGCCTGGATACCTTCCAAACCGCCGCCAACTGCCGCTCCGAGGGAACCTCGTCCCCCGGCCGAAGGTCGCCCCGAAGGATCTGATCACGGATGAAGTGCGCGATCTGTAGGTACTTCGGCTGCGCCTCCTCAATCTGAGGCATGTCTCCTCCTCGTCCAAGTGGCTATAGCCTCTAGCCACTATAGGGTGATTGGTCAAGAGCCGACCCCGTACCCTTGAGCACATGACGCGGTTGATCGTCGCAGCAGGAGGAGGGGGCGACGCAGTCGCCGCCGCAATGCTTGACGCCGCCCTGTACGGCAACAGCGAGCGGGCGGTGATCCTCACGTACGCCTGGGACCGCTTGCTGATCGACCCGGTACCGGGCCCCAGAGGATCCGATGACTTCACGGGCCTCGAACTGCTCACTCCGGCCGTCTGGACAGTGCCGGCGGAAGCCCGCCCGAACGCCCCGGCAGGGTCGACGCTCCCTCGACTAGCGACAGAGCTTCCGCACTCTTTCGCCCTGATCGACCCTGGGCAGGGCGTCGAGGGCGTCACGCGCCAACTCGAAGAGCTGGTCACCTTCTTGCAGCCGACCTCCATCGATCTCCTGGACGTCGGCGGCGACGTGTTGGCCCGAGGCGACGAACCGACGCTGAAGAGCCCACTCGCCGACTCACTGGCACTGGCAGCATGCGGCCAAGTAAACGCCCCCATACGCCTGTTGGTTGCAGGCCCCGGTCTCGACGGCGAACTGTCACACGAAGACCTGCAAGGCATGCTCGGCCCACTCGTCCACACCTTCACTGCTGAAGATGCGGAGCCGATCAGCGCGGTCCTGGAATGGCACCCCTCAGAGGCAACAGGCATGCTCGCGGCAACAGCCAGAGGCGTACGCGGCACGTGCGAGGTCCGAGACGCCGGACTTCCCATCCCGCTCACCGACGAGAGTCCGACCGTCCACGAGGTCGACCTGGACGAGGCGTTGGGCCGCAACGAGTTGGCCCGCGCCATCATGTCGACCACCACCCTGGACCAGGTGGAGGCACTGAGCCGCGAGGTCTGCGGCTTCTCCGAAATCGACTATGAGCGCAACAAGGCTCTCTGGCTCAAGGATCAACGGCCAGCGAAGCTCGACGCCGAATCGGTGCTGATCCAGCTCGCCCAGTTCGAGGCGGAAGCCCGAAGCCGCGGAGTCACTCACACGACGTTCCGCCACCTCACCGAAGTGCTGAATCTCGACGGATCGCAGCGCGATGACCTGCGCCGACTGCTCATCAACAACCGACCGGAGCAGTACGCGGCCCCACTCTGGTGCATCTCAGCCCCCACCTGAGTAACAACCTTCTTCACGGGTTCAAGGCGGCTCGCTCCGCTCCCCGCACGCGGCCCGGGCGCCGGCCGGGCCTGCACTCCTGTCTCCGCCCCGCTCCAGCCCGGCCGGCGCCCGTGCCGCGCGCAACAGCATGCAGCCGCCTGAGGCCAGAAAAGGGGTACGTCGTTGTTCGGGTGGTCACTCACTCCGCAGCAGTGCCACATGTAAACCTACGCCGACCTATCACGGGCGCTTGCTGCCAGACGCATATTTCGGATCCCCCAAAACGGCGAGGAAGCGACGGAAACTTCTACTATTGGCTGCCATTGAATCCAAGTTGCTGAACCTAAGGATCCTTGGAGCATCGGCCGTCTTATCGTATCTGCCTTTAGTCATGGCGGAATTGATCAGATCGCAAGGCGCGTCATGCCGATCCGCCTTATTTGGGCATGCTGCACGACTGATACGCTCAGGATGAGAATACTTGGAACGCTGCTTGATAAAGGCTTCAGGGCTCGCAATCAGCCAGTTCTCGAAGGTGCGGTCCTTGATGACGACTCGCACGACATCGTCAACCTCCTCGCGAAGTCTTCGCTCGATATCCGCCGCCCTCGCACCTGCGCACGTCTCGCTATTTTCTCGATCCAGAAGCACGACGACCAGTTGCGCATTCCGTGCAAGGGAGAGCTGGATGCCCGTACGAAGCCCCTTAGTTAGAACAGGGATAGGAGACAAAGGGTCGACCGAGGAACGAATTGGTCTGAGGAGTTGCGAGCCCACCCGCTCCTCCAATGCCGGATATATTTCCGGGAGCCCTTTAACTTCCGATTCACCCTCAGTAACGACGCCAATTCGCTTCATCTTCGACTATTTACCCTTCGACGTCACTGCCCGGGAGCGTCTGTGGAATCAGGCCACTGTCGTACAGATCGAAGACATCGAACCCTTTCTCATAATATAGATCTTTCGAATCCGGCAATGCCTTGATTAGCGGCTTAATGTGCGACCTGCCGCCCGCACGCCACAGCAATACGACTTCTTCGGGGCGTAGGAGCTTCAACAGGATCGGGCTGTGCGTCGTAAGGACAACTTGACGATCTTCAACCTGCCGACACTCTTCGAGGAATCGCCTCAAAACCCATGGGTGAACAGCATTCTCGGGCTCTTCGATCAGAACGATCGGTCCCCGCCGGTCGTGCAATGCGAGCAAGAGTGCCAAAGCCTGGATGGTGCCATCGGACACCTCCCTCGCAGACCAAGGGCGTCCGCTACCTGTTTCGTGGAATTTTAGAACAAGCCCTCCACTGTCCGGGCTCGGCTCGGTAGAGATATTCTCAAGATTAGACATGATGTGCCGCATGCCGGACATCACTTTTAGCCAGACTTCTTTCTGCCTCAGAGCGGTGCGGGCTACGACAGCAGGCAGGTTACCCCCGTCACTCTCAAGCGACGCATTCGGGGTTAGCGCCCCTGGATTTCGGCAAGCCGCAGGATTCAGCCTATACGCTTGAATGAATGACATCCTGCGTCGAAACTCTCTGAATACTGGGATCGGAACTGCAATGTCATCTAGCCCAGAGCCAGACTGCATACCTGGCACACTGAACAATTCTTCCTGGCTCCCACGTTCCCTCTCGCGCCAAAAAAAGCCAAGCGCATTTTTGCAGATCTCCCGAATGGCAGGGTTAACCTCATGACTCTCCACCATGTAAATACGAGTGTCCGCGTGCGCCTCAGTGGAGATCTGTAGAATCTTGAGAAGCGTATCGCCAGAATCAAGAAAAACCGTGAAAGACTCCTCGGTTAGGGCGTAATCCGAGGTGCTTTTTCCCGAAGCCGGCTTGATCGTGAAAGAATGCTCGATGCGAAACTCGTAGTCGCTGTCCTGCGGCCCGTTCCTGCGGCCCGTGAATCGCGGGACTTCAGATAGGGACAACGAGGCCTTCACCAAAAATTGGACACCGATGGTAGTCCGGCGCGTTGCCCGAAAAGCAATAGAGTCAATTCCGCCCGATCGCCCCACTGCATATTCGGTTCCAAATCGATAGACTTCTCCCAGGAATCCGATCGCGTCGACTAGATTACTTTTCCCTGAACCGTTAGGGCCAGTAAGGACCCGAAAGCGCGAGAAATCTAGACTCACGTCATACAGGGATTTAAATCGCTTGATCCTCAAACTTTCGAGCTTCACGCTAGGGTCTCCTTCTTCGGGGCGCCCTGACGGACATTTAACGCAGCTCGCTTGAAAGTTGAACTCTGCGAGAGAGTCATGATGCACCCTTGGCTGCGACTTGTCAGGATCTTCGGCACAGTCCTACCCAGAAGGATGGATGGGACATCGAGCACACGCTCCTTCCGCATCAGGAAGCCAGCAGCGTGAGGGCCCCGCACCAGTCGACCGGCACGCCGCCAGTCCCTCTCTGTCAGCCTTGGGTGAGACGTCCCGTTCTGCGGGGTTAGCCTGAGAG
>NZ_JAVFVX010000680.1:0-204 GCF_033441795.1 Streptomyces sp. ADMS
CGCGAACGTCGTACTCCGCGACCCCGAGGGCCGTCCGGGCCGCTGGACGCCGATGCGCGAACTCGCCCCGGGCAGTGACCGCTGGGGCGCGCACGTCACCCCGGACGCGCCCGGTGAATGGACGTACACCGTGGAGGCGTGGGGTGACCCGATCGGCACCTGGCGGCACCACGCGGGCATCAAGATCCCGGCCGGGATCGACAC
>NZ_JAVFVX010000681.1:0-203 GCF_033441795.1 Streptomyces sp. ADMS
GAAGCCGCCACGGTCACCGCGGTCGTCGCTCCGGCCACGGAACCCGCCACGGTCGTCATCACGACGGAAGCCAGAACGCTCGCCGTCCCGACGGTCATCGCGCCGGTCGTCCCTGCGGTCGTCACGTCCACGGAAGCCGCCGGCGGCGGCGGGACGGCCACCACGATCGTCACCACGGTTGTCATCACGACGGAACCCACCAC
>NZ_JAVFVX010000682.1:0-203 GCF_033441795.1 Streptomyces sp. ADMS
CGTTTGACGCGTCCGGCGTTCGGGGCGGGAGGTTGTCGCAGTCCAGGTCGTGTTTCCCACCCGCTCACCCGCCCACCGCTGCTATCCAGCCCAGGCCAGGGCATTCAGCCCGTCCGGCGTTTGAGGACGAGGCCCGTTCGGGGCCGTAGGGGGTCTGGGGGCGCAGCCCCCAGGTACGGGATGGGACGGGTAGGGGCGGCGGG
>NZ_JAVFVX010000068.1:0-42841 GCF_033441795.1 Streptomyces sp. ADMS
GCAGGTCGCGGAGTGCAGTCCAGCGGCCCCGAGGAATTGCGCAGCAGAGTCCGCTGCCGAACCGTCGCCAACCTCGCCGGACCCGCTCAGCTTTCGATGCCGACGGAGTCGGACGCCTCCGCCGGGGGTGACCAGGGGCTGCCCGCCATCAAACTGTCCAGGCCCGCCCACGCGAAGTTCATCAGGGTCGCCGCCGCCTGTCTCGCGGTGACGCCGGGGGTGGCGTTGGCCCAGGCGGCGAGGGACTCGGCGGCGCCTACCAGGGCCTCGGCGAGGCCTGCGACCTCTCGCTCGGGCAGCGTGGGGTCGCGGTGGGCCTCGCGGGCGGCGATCAGGATCAACTGGGTGACGAACGCGACGAGTTCCTCGCGCATCTCGGCGACCTCGGCCGCGAACGGCTCGCCGTGCGTACGGGCCTGGAGGTGCAGTACCGACCAGCCGTCCGGGTTCTGGGCGGTGTGGGTGAAGAACGCGCGCAGGCCGTCCCAGAGCTGACGGTCGGCGGGCAGGGCCGGTTCGACGCCGGCGCGGACCGCCGCGGTGAGCGTCCTGGCCTCGCGCCGGATACAGGCGGTGAAGAGGTCTTCCTTCGAGTTCAGGTACAGATAGACCAACGGCTTGGAGACACCCGCGAGTTCGGCTATCTCGTCCATCGACGCGGCCATGTACCCGCGCTGCCCGAAAGTCCGTACGGCAGCGTCCAGCATCTGCTGCTCACGGACGGCACGCGGCATCCGTTTGTTCTTCACAGCGCCCATAGAGGCAAGGGTAGTTGTGCGGTCCGGTTTGCTGTCAGGTCAGGAGGGCTGGCCCTGGGTCTGAGCCTGGGGCCGGGCCTGACCCTCGGCTTGGGCCTGACCATCGGCTTGGGTCCGGCCCTCGGCCTGGGCCTGGCCCTCGTGGGCGCGGGCCGCCTCGTCGACCGCCTCGTCCTCCTGGCTGCGGTTCGCGTCCAGGTTGGCCTTGACGCGGTCCACCTTCTCGACGATCTGGATCGACGCCCGGTCCCGCTCCTTGCGGAGCACCACGAAACTGATCGGGGCGGAGATCACGAGGGAGAGCAGGATGACCCACATGCCGTTGGAACTGCCCAGGCCGCGCGGAGCGATACCGGAGTAGACGAGGCCCCAGACGACCAGCAGGCAGCCCACCAAGATCCCGAGGCGCATCAGCGTGTAGCGGAGCATCTCAATCCACTCTTCTTCCGGTCCGGACGTTGCCAAAAACGGGCGTCATCCAGTGAAACACGCCCAGGTCACGATCTTGCAGGGGGGTACGGGGAGGGGCACTCAGTGGAGCGGCAGCAGCATCGTGACGTCGTCGCGGTCGTCCCCCAGGCCGACCCTTATGGCGCCGGGCACGCGGCCGACCTCCTTGTAGCCGCAGGAGCCGTAGAAGCGCTCCAGGCCCAGGCCGCCCCGGCAGCCGAGCCGTATCGCCTCGATGCCGTCGAGCCCGCGGGCGGCTTCGGCGACGGCCGCCATCAGCTCCCGTCCGTACCCCTTGCCCTGGTGCCTCGGGTGCACCATCACCGTGTAGAGCCACAGCCAGTGTGTCCGCAGGTGGTGGTCGTTGAAAGTGAGGAACGCGGTCGCGGCGACCCGCCCCTCCTCGTCGTGTCCCACGAGCAGCCGCACGGCGCCCTCCGCGAGCCCCGCGAACTGTTTCACCAGCTCGGGCCGTATGTCGTCCTGCGTGACGGGCGGCACGAAGCCGACTGCGCCGCCGGCGTTGGTGACGTCGGTCCAGAGGCCGAGGATGCCGTCGCGGAGGGCGGAGTCGACGACGGGATCGAGGGTGAAGGTAAGGCTCACCACAGAAGAATAGCCATTACCAAAGCCCTTGCCGAACCCATCGCCGAACGCGGAACTCACACCCGCATCGGCTGCGGCGACTCACGACGCGCCTGGTCCGGACCGTCGTACTCCCGGATGATCTCGTACCGCGTGTTGCGCTCCACCGGCCGGAACCCGGCGTCCCGGATCAGGTCGAGCAGGTCCTCGCGGGTGAGCTTGTTGGGGGTGCCGTAGTTGTCGGCATCGTGGGTGATCTTGTACTCGACGACCGAGCCGTCCATGTCGTCGGCGCCGTGCTGCAGGGCGAGCTGGGCGGTCTGGACGCCGTGCATGACCCAGAAGACCTTGACGTGCGGGACGTTGTCGAACAACAACCTCGACACCGCGAAGGTCTTGAGTGCCTCCGCGCCGGTGGCCATCTGGGTACGGGCCTGGAGCCTGTTCCGTACCTTGCCGTCCTGCATGTCGACGAAGTCGTGCTGGTAGCGAAGCGGGATGAAGACCTGGAAGCCGTTCGTCTCGTCCTGCAGCTCACGCAGCCGCAGTACGTGATCGACCCGGTGCCGCGGCTCCTCGATGTGGCCGTACAGCATCGTGCACGGGGTCTTCAGACCCTTCTCGTGCGCGAGGCGGTGGATGCGCGACCAGTCCTCCCAGTGCGTCCGGTGGTCCACGATGTGCTGGCGGACCTCCCAGTCGAAGATCTCGGCGCCGCCGCCGGTCAGCGACTCCAGTCCCGCGTCGATGAGCTCGTCGAGGATCTCGGACGCCGACAGACCGCTGATCGTCTCGAAGTGGTGGATCTCCGTCGCCGTGAACGCCTTCAGCGACACGTCAGGCAGGGCGGCCTTCAGCTCCCGCAGGGAGCGCGGGTAGTACCGCCACGGCAGGCTCGGGTGCAGGCCGTTGACGATGTGCAGCTCGGTGAGGTTCTCGCCCTCCATCGCCTTGGCGAGCTTGACCGCCTCCTCGATGCGCATCGTGTACGCGTCCTTCTCGCCCGGCTTGCGCTGGAACGAGCAGTAGGCGCAGGAGGCGGTGCACACGTTGGTCATGTTGAGGTGCCGGTTGACGTTGAAGTGGACGACGTCACCGTTCTTGCGGGTCCGCACCTCGTGCGCCAGTCCACCGAGCCAGGCCAGGTCGTCCGACTCGTAGAGCGCGATGCCGTCCTCGCGGGTCAGCCGCTCACCGGCCCGGACCTTCTCCTCCAGCTCGCGCTTGAGCCCGACGTCCATGCCCACACCTTTCTCCGACAACATGCCCCACCGTACGGCTAGACCTCTTCGGGCAGGTCTCCGACCCTGTTCTCCCACTTCGTGGAGAGCACGACGGTCGTACGGGTCCTGGAGACGCCCACGGTCCCGCTGAGCCGCCGGATGGTCCTCTCCAGTCCGTCGACGTCGCTCGCCCGCACCTTGAGCATGAACGAGTCGTCGCCCGCGATGAACCAGCAGTCCTCGATCTCACCGAGGTCCCGCAGGCGGCGCGCCACGTCCTCGTGGTCGGCCGCGTCGGACAGCGAGATGCCGATCAGCGCGATGACCCCGAGGCCGAGCGAGGCGGAGTCGACGGTGGCCCGGTACCCGGTGATGACCCCGGCCGCCTCCAGCCGGTTGATGCGGTCGGTGACACTTGGTCCCGACAGACCGACGAGGCGCCCCAGCTCGGCGTAGGAGGCCCGGCCGTTCTCCCTCAGGGCCTGGATGAGCTGCCTGTCCACGGCGTCCATGCGATCGAGCCTTCCGATGAAGAATCCTGAAGTTGCTGAAGGTACTGACGTTCCAGAAGTGATGAGCGGTACTGCCGGTAACTGATACGTACGCCAGCTCAGCCGTTATCAGTACGGGATGTACGGGACGCCCCGGCCCCGCCGCCGAGTTCGCCCTCCCAGCGGCGGTACAGCCCGTGCGGGACGCCCGCCGCGTCGAGCACGCGCCCGGCGACGAAGTCCACGAGATCCTGGATGTGGGTGGCACCGGCGTAGAAGGCGGGCGAAGCCGGTACGACGCTCGCGCCGGCGTCGTCCAGGGTCACCAGGTGACGGAGGGTCTGCCCGTTCAACGGGGTCTCGCGCACGGCGACGACCAGTTTCCGGCGTTCCTTGAGCGTCACACTCGCCGCCCGCTGCAACAGGTCCTTCGACAGCCCGAGCGCGACACCGGCCACGCAGGCCGTCGAGGCGGGCACGATCAGCATGCCCTTGGCGGGGTACGAACCCGACGAGGGCCCCGCCGCCAGGTCCCCGGCGCTCCAGTACCGCACCCGGGCCACGTCGGCCGCGTGGACGTCCGGCTTTCCGTCCGCCCCCCGCGCCAGCCATTCACGCAGGTCGTCCTGCCAGTGGGCGTCCCGGAAGGAGATCCCCGTCTCGTCGAGCAGCGTCAGCCGGGAGGTCCGGGACACGACGAGGTCGACGCTCTCGCCCGCGTCGAGGAGTCCGCGCAGCACGGCGGCGGCGTATGGCGTGCCGGAGGCGCCTGACACCCCCACGATCCAAGGCGCACGCGGCGTCTCTCCTGGCTTGAGTGGGTTCACGACACCGAGCTTATCCGGCATCGAGGGTCGGGAACCGGGGGAGGGCGCCCGGACGTTCCCTGGAAGGGACGAGTTGGTTCGTCCGTGATGGCGAGGCGGGGGTCTGCCGTGTGGGACAAGTGGAATGCGGGAGGAGCGGGCCGGGCCGGTTCGGGCTCCGGTCTGTCCCGGGGTGACCGTTTGACGAGTGGCGGCGAGCTGTCCGGCGGAGGCATGTCCGGCGGCGACCGCGCGAGGGCCGCCGCCAGACTGATGCTCGGCTGGGTGGCGCTGCTGTGGCTGCTGGAGATCGTCGACGCGGTGAGCGGCCACGCGCTGGACGGCCTCGGCATCACGCCCCGCACAGCCTCCGAGCTGGTCGATGTCGTCCCCGCCGCCTTCATCCACTTCGGCTTCGCCCATGTGGCCGCCAACAGTGTCCCGCTGCTGGTCCTCGGCTTCCTCGCGGCCCTGGGCGGCCTGCGCCGGTTCGCCGCGATCTGCGCGCTGATCATCGTCGCCGACGGGCTGGGCGTCTGGCTCATCGCCCCCGCGCACAGCAACACGGCGGGCGCCTCCGGGCTGATCTTCGGCCTCTTCGGCTACCTGATCGTGACGGGCTTCGTGGAACGCCGCCCGCTGGGCATCCTGGTGGGCGTGCTCGTGGCCGCCGTCTGGGGCATGTCGATCCTGACGGGACTGGCCCCGACCCAGACGGGCATCAGCTGGCAGGGCCACCTGGCCGGGCTGATATCGGGGGTGGGGGCGGCGTTCGTGGTGCGGCGGCGGGTGCGTCCGGGCGGGCTGACGTCGTAGAGGACATCGTCAGGAGACGTCGCAGGAGGTGTTGCAGGAGGTGCCGGCAGTGCTGGCTGTCCGGCCGCTGGTCCCGGGGATCAGCGGCCGTGCTCCGCAGCGCTCGACCGGGTCAGACCGTGAGCCCACGGACGAGCAGATCGAGCAGCGCGCACCCGAAAAGAGCGATCCCGATGAACCCGTTGACGCTGAAGAACGCCCGGTTGAGCCGCGACAGATCATGCGGGCGCACGATCCGGTGCTCGTACACGAACGCCCCCGCCACGATCAGCAGCCCCAGCCAGAAGAACGCTCCCGCGTCCGTGACCAGCGCGTACCAGACGAACAGGCCCGTGGTCACCGCGTGACAGACCCGCGCGCTCCATACCGCCGCCGGGATGCCGAAGCGCGCGGGCACCGACAGCACGCCGGTCTCGCGGTCGGTGTCGACGTCCTGGCAGGCGTAGATGAGGTCGAAGCCGCCGATCCAGATGCCGACCGCCAGCCCAAGGATCACCGCGTCCCAGGACCACTCGCCCGTGATCGCCAGCCAGCCGCCGACCGGGCCCATGGCCTGGGCGAGGCCAAGGATGGCCTGGGGGAAGTTCGTGAACCGTTTGCCGTAGGGGTAGAGCACCATCGGGATCACCGCGACGGGTGCGAGGGCGAGGCACAGGGGGTTCAGCAGGGCCGCCGAGCCGAGGAAGACTGCCACGGCGATCAGGGCGCCCGTCCAGGCGTGCTTCACCGACATCGCGCCCGTGACCAGTTCACGGTGGGCCGTGCGCGGGTTCCGGGCGTCGATCTCGCGGTCGATGATCCGGTTGACCGCCATGGCGAAGGTGCGCAGGCCGACCATGCAGATCGTGACCAGGAGCAGCCGCACCCAGTGGATGTTCCTGTCCACCTGGAACATGGCCGTCAGCGCCGCGATGTAGGCGAAGGGCAGCGCGAAGACCGAGTGTTCGATCATGACGAGGCGCAGGAACGCCTTGGTGCGGCCCGGCTGGGGCAGTGCGGCGGATGCCGATGCGGAACTCACAGGCCGTATTCCTTCCAGCGTCTGTCGACCTTCGCCGCCGTGTCCGGGTCCGACACCACCATCTCCGGCCAGCCGCCGTCCCGCGTGTACCCCTCCTCGGGCCACTTCCGGGTCGCGTCGATGCCCGCCTTGCCGCCCCAGAACTGCTGGTAGGAGGCGTGGTCGAGGTGGTCGACGGGGCCTTCGGCCACCGTCAGGTCACGGGCGTAGTCCGTGTTGCCGAGGGCCCGCCAGGCGACCTCGTGCAGGTCGTGGACGTCACAGTCCGAGTCGACGACCACGATCAGCTTGGTCAGGGACATCATGTGGGCGCCCCAGACCGCGTGCATCACCTTCTGCGCGTGCTTGGGGTACTTCTTGTCGATCGCGACGATCGCGCAGTTGTGGAAGCCGCCCGCCTCGGGGAGGTGGTAGTCCACGATGTCCGGAACGATGATCTTCAGCAGGGGCAGGAAGAAGCGTTCCGTGGCCCGGCCCAGCGGGCCGTCCTCCGTCGGCGGCCTGCCCACGACGATCGACTGGAGCAGCGGACGGCGCCGCATCGTCACGCAGTCGATCGTGAGCGCCGGGAACGGCTCCTGCGGGGTGTAGAAGCCCGTGTGGTCACCGAAGGGGCCCTCGGGCAGCATCTCGCCCGGCTCCAGCCAGCCCTCCAGCACCACCTCCGCCTGCGCCGGCACCTGCAGCGGCACCGTCTTGCAGTCGACCATCTCGATCCGCTTTCCCGCGATGAACCCGGCGAACAGGTATTCGTCGATGTCACCGGGGAGCGGGGCCGTGGAGGCGTAGGTGA
This sequence comes from Streptomyces sp. ADMS, assembly GCF_033441795.1. Lineage (NCBI taxonomy): Bacteria > Bacillati > Actinomycetota > Actinomycetes > Kitasatosporales > Streptomycetaceae > Streptomyces > Streptomyces sp. ADMS. The sequence goes on from NZ_JAVFVX010000068.1 coordinate 6,944, forward strand.
CGGCGGGCGGGCAGCCGAACGCGATGGCGACCGGCAGCCGCTCACCCTTGCGGGCGGCGACCTGGTAGTGGTTCCGGCTGTCCTTGTGGATCTGCCAGTGCATACCGATCGTGCGCTTGTCGTGCCGCTGGAGGCGGTAGAGGCCGAGGTTGCGTACGCCGGACTCCGGGTCCTTGGTGTGCGTCAGGCCCAGGTTGAAGAAGGAGCCGCCGTCCTGGGGCCAGGTGAAGAGGGCCGGGAGAAGGTCGAGGTCCACCTCGTCGCCCCTGAGGACGACCTCCTGTACGGGCGCGTTGTCCGACTTCACCTTCTTCGGCGGTACGTGCGTCATCGCGCCGAGCTTGCCGAAGGCCTCGCGCACGCCCACGAACCCCTGCGGCAGCTCGGGCTTCAGCAGCCCGCTGATCCTGTCGCTGATGTCCGCGTACGACTTCAGGCCCAGCGACTTGAGCAGCCGCCGGTCGGTACCGAACACGTTCATCGCCAGGGGCATCGCCGACCCGCGCACGTTCTCGAAGAGCAGCGCGGGCCCGCCTGCCTTCTGCACGCGGTCGACGATCTCCCCGATCTCCAGGTACGGATCCACCTCTGCCTTGATGCGCTTGAGGTCGCCCTCGCGCTCCAGCGCCCTGAGCAGGGAGCGAAGATCGTCGTAAGCCATGCGTTCCAGTATCCGTTACGCACTACCCTGGACCCGTCAGCGGGGGCCGGACGCGACCGTCAGTGCGCCCGGACAGCTACTCAAGGGGACCGATACATGCTCCGGGTGCTGATGATCCTGGTGCCTCTCGCACTGAGCATCTACGCGTTCATCGACTGCGTCACCACGCAGGAGAAGGACGTCCGCTTCATGCCCAAGCCCGTGTGGGCCATCCTCATCCTTCTGTTCCCGCTGGTGGGCTCCATCTCCTGGCTGATCATCGGCCGCGACCGTGCCACCTCCCGGCGAATGGGCGGCGCTTCGGGTTCGGGCGGCCGCTGGGTCGCCCCGGACGACAACCCGGAGTTCCTGAAGTCCCTCAAGGACGAGAAGGGCGGGAAGGACCGGAAGGACGAGACAGCCGAGAAGGGTGAGAAGGCTGAGAAGGCTGAGAAGGCTGAGAAGGGCGACAAGAACGCCCCGGACGAGCAGGACGCGAGCAAGGACGACGACGCCCGTCCGCGGGACCGGGAGGCCGACCTGCGCCGCCGCGAGGAGGAGCTGAAGCGCCGGGAGAGCGGCGAGGACCCCAAGGAGTAGGGCCGACCGGTCACTTGCCTCGCCCGACGACTGCTCCCGCCACATCCCCGTGCGTGTTGCGGCGGGCCGGCTGACCGCCTCGCGAGCGACTCGTGGATGGCCCGGGCGTACATCCCCCATACGCCCGGCGCCTATCGGGTACGTCAGGTGCGTCAAGTGGTCCAGGTACATCAGATTGACGTCATGCGCACGTCATTTTCAGGCCAAGAAGTGCCCGTGACGGTTCATGGCGGGAAACAGGTCAGACGCCGCTCAGCATCGGCAGCGACGACAGGTGTTCCTCCGGAACGTCGAAGGCCTGCGTCAGGGTGCCGAGATGCGGGGCGAGCCGGGTCGTGAGCGTGTGCAGGGTCTCCGGGAGCGCGCGCATCTGCTCGGCGGTGAGAGCCTGTTCGGCCAGCAGCAGGCCGCCGCGGGCGCTGACCTGACGGAGGAGGAAGAGCGCGCTCAGGTCCTCCAGGACAGCGCGCGTGAGCGGGTCGGAGACGCGGGCGCAGGCCGCGAGTAAAGCGTCGGCGGCCTGGCCCACCGTGAACACCTCCACGAGGCTCAGGGCGGCGTCGGAAGCGTTGTTCCAACGGCCGAGGGCGTCGCCGCCGTCTCCGCCCCGCAGGTCGCGACGGGCGGCGAGGTGCCAGTAGCGCTCGGCGGTGGTGAGGGCACGGCGCAGCAGCCCCGGGTCGGTCAACGGCTCGTCGCCGGTGGGCCGGACGGGCTCCTCGGCCAGGTCGTGCCCGAAGATCATCTCGGCGCCGGCCTTGCAGCAGATCGCGAGGTTGTCACCCTCGGCGGTGATGCCGCCGTCCATGTTGGCGGCCATGTCGGCGAGCCCGTTCACGGGGAACAGCCCCCGGGCGCCGCACCGCTCCCGGCTCTCGGCCGCGATCTCGCGGGCCTGCCAGGTGATCCACGCCTTGGTGACGGCGACCATCCGCTCGGCGTCCGCGCGTTCCTCGGGCTCGTGGGTGACCCAGCGTTCGGTGGCCGCCCGGTGCAGGAAGGTCATGGCGTAGGCGGTGGCAGTGAGGGCGAGGAGGCGGCTGCAGTGGCTGCGGTGGGCGGCGAGCGGGACGCGCTGCCCGGCGACCGGCCCGGATATGTGCCGGGTGTAGGAGTACCGGACGGCGACGGCGAGTGCCGTACGGGCCACCCCGAGCCCACTCGCGCTCATGCACAGCTTCCCGGCGGTGACCCGGCTGATGGCGTGCAGGAACCGCTTGCGCGGACTGCCGACGGAGCTGACGAGGCTTCCGTCGGGCAGGAGTTGACCGTGGGCGCCCTGGAGGAGGGCGGTGCGGGGCAGCCGTACGTGGTCGAAGTTCGTGGCGCAGTGGTCGATCGAGGTGCCGACGCGCTCCGGCAGCAGGGTGACGGTGATACCGGGCAGGGTGCCGAACTCGTCGCTCAGCGGGGTGAGGAAGAGGAAGGCGCCCAGGTTCTTGTCGTCGACGATCAGCCGGGCCGCGACCACCGCGGTCTTGGGGCCGCCCGCGGAGCTGGTGTTGGGCATGTACTTCTGCGCCCCGGGGTGCGGGGTGTGCAGGTCGAACTCGTCGCGCTCCCTGTCGTACCGGGCGACGGTCTCCAGCGCCGGTACGTCGTTCCCGTGCGCGCGTTCGGTGCACAGGAACGTCCCGATGCGGGTCATGGTGGTGAAGTCCGTCAACTCGCGGGACGGGGACACCTGGTCGTCGACGACGCTGCCGAGGAAGAGGTTGTAGTGGATCCCGGCCACGGTGACCGTGGCACCGTCCACGGGGCAGGTCCACTCATGCAACGCCGCCAGTCCGCGCGGGTCGTTGGCGAGGTGTTCGGGCGACGGGACTTCGTCGTTCAGGGCTCGTAGCCGCTCGTACGCGAGCTGCCATCGTTGCTGCGTTCCCAGTCCGGGCCGATACCGGAACAGTTCCTTCGAGACAGCCTTGCGCCAGCGGCCGTGGACCTCGTTTCCGTCCGGACCGTCACGGAAGAGGAGGCTCGTGATGGCCTCTTGATCGAGGGCTGGGTGGGGTGTGCGCGTCTCCGTGGTCATGATGATCAAGATGCCCAGCGTGCTTCTAGGATCAACCAATAGTGACCAGGAGCACGCAAGAAATTGACGAATATGCGGCATCAATGGACAGGAATCGGCCGAAGTACGACAGCGGCGATTGAGGCGCCTTCGAACGCTTTATCGACCCGGGCGGAACTCGCGGAGCGCGCCAACCGGAATCCGGATCGGGCGCATCGGAACGCGGGGTTCCAGAGTTGCGGGAGAGGTCGTCCACAGGTTTGTTCGAGGAGCTGAACGGGGCGGGTCCGTACCTCTGGCGGGCACCCCGTAACGCTTTTCGCGGCTCCGCCCAAGAACAGGTGAAGGCAAGCACCACGAGTGCCGCGAATGCCCCTGCGAGCCGAATGCGAAGGAGATGCCAGTGGACGGTGCGGAGCCGGAAAGGTACAGGGTGGGCCCGCCGAGGCCGTGCGCGTGGGGATGCCGATCGAATACGTCGGCGCGCGGCGGCGACGGCGAGCAGCGGACCCTTGCAGACCGCGCGCCCGCGCTTCAGCGCCGGCGGGGGCCCACCCCTCCCGCTGCCGCACGCCCCGCTGGGCCGTCGTCCACGTTCCTGCCCGGCGACCGGCGGCTGCGCACGCTAGCGAGACGCGCCCGCGACGAACTCCGCCCAGGCGGTACGGGTTACGACGATCACGGGGCCGTCGTACGAGTCCTTGCTGTCACGTACCGGGACGACGCCGGGGAATCCGGGGGCCACTTCGATGCAGTTGCCGCCGTCGTTGCCGCTGTAGCTGCTCTTGATCCAGGTCGCGGTGTCGAGTTCGTGCCTGTGCATGATGCTCGTAGCCCTCCATCACGTCGCTGATCAGGGCGGCGGATTCACGGGCCGACGGGATGTCAGCCCTGAGCACATCATAGGTCTGGCTGTGTCGCGCATAGTCTGCTGGATCGTTGCTGAAGTGCCCCTGGCTCAGCGACTCCGAGTACACCCACCGCTCGTCGGGGAGATCGATCAGGGACATGGAACTCTTCGGCGGGACAAGCCCGAAGAGGCCTGTTGGGACCACCTGGATACGGATGTTGGGGCGCTGCCCGACGCTCACCAGATGCGCGCACTGGTCGCGCATGACATCCGGGTTGCCCACCGCGTTGCGCAGACAGCTCTCGTCCAGGACCGCGACGTACAACGGGCCGTCGTCCGCCAGGAAGCGCGGCTGGCGGCTCAACCGGGCCCGGACACGTTCCTCCACCTCGCTGCCGGTCGCAATCTGGGAGAACAGGGCGTGCGCATAGCCCGGCACCTGCAACAAGCCGGGGATGACCTGCTCCTGGTACTCCCGCAGCGCCACCGCCTCCGCATCCATCCGCGCCCTACGCGCAAACCAGTCCGGATGCTGCACCTCCGGATACCAGTCCACCTTCTTCCACAACCGCAGCAACACCCCACCCGTGCCCAGCAGCTCGTCACACGCCTTCGCGAACGTGTCCTGCGGGACGCTCGTCCCCGTCTCCACCTTCGCCACATGCGACCGGTCGCACGGGATCTGCTGTGCCAGTGCCGCCTGGGTGAGGAGCGCGGCCTCGCGGAAGTGCCGCAACACCTCGCCGAACAGGGCGGCGTTGCTGACGCCGGTCCCGGAACCGTCCTCGGCGTTCCGTCGTGCCACGCTTCCCCCTCATGTGCCAATGCCCCATTCACACGCCCCAGGCGTTGATACGGACCGTTCCCCTCAGCCACGCTCGATACACCCAGAGTAATGACGCGCGTACGGAGTGAGCATGGCAGAGGAACAGCGGGTCGAGTGGCCGACGGCGACCAGGGACGAGCGGCTGAGCGCGAGTGTGCGGGAGGTCAACCGGCGTTCGGTCAGCGACCTGTTGACCGCGACGAGTTACCCGACCCCACCCACCCCCGTACCCGGCTGCGCCACCTGCGACGAACTGGCCGTGCTCCGGCACCTGGCCCGTCACGAGGGCGACGGCAGCCGGGAGACCGATGCCGACGTGCTGCTCCGGCGCCATCAGCGGCAGTCGCATCCCGGGTACGGGGAGGGCACCCCGACTCGGCGCCGGATCTTCCGGTACGTGCCGTACTCCATCGTCCAGGACGGTTCCGCCGAGCCCGAGTACGAGGCCTGCTGCGTCTCGGGCGACGAGAACGACTGCGGGGCCGCGTCGGGTCGGCACCCGGACCCGGCCGAGGTCGAGGAGTGGCAGCGGCTGCACACGCAGGAGACCCGTCACACGCGGTACCGCCGCTGCTTCGCCGACTACTCCGTACTGGAGCCGACGGCGTGAGCCGGTCGAGTTACTCTTGACCGCCAGGACGTCACCGTAAGTAACACGCGACGCCCTAGAGGTCGCGGAATGTGACCTCCGTCAGCGGGCGTCGTCCTCGGGCTCCGGGCGCGGGAGTTCGTCGAGGTCGAGAGTGAGGATGCGGCCGTCGGCCAGGGGGATGGGGAGCTTGCCCGTGCCGTACTTGTGGGTGTGGGCCGCGATGTAGCCGGTGGCGGTCGGCTGGGTGTGGAGGACGACCTCCTGGGCGTAGGGGTCCACAACCAGGTAGATGGGGCTCCCGTAGCGACCGTACTTCGCGGTGCAGTCGTCGTAGTCCTTGCGCGCGGAGGAGGTCGAGACGACCTCGGAGATCAGCAGGACGTCCTCGAAGCTGTAGCGCTTGCCTTCCTTCCGAGCGTCTTCGCGCAGGATGGCCAGGTCGGGAGCGGAGTTCTCGTCGGCGGGGAAGTCGATACAGACGTCGGAGGTGACCTTCGCGTGACGGCCGAGGGCGTGAGCGGTGTCGATCTGCATCGACTTGATGGTGCTGGAACGCTCTTCGCTCTGCGGGGTCATGATCACCTTTCCGTCGGCCCCGAACAGGACCGCGTACCCCTTGGGGAACTCGAAGTGCACGATCGCGTCGACGCTCATGGACGGCTCCTTCCCGTGTGCGGTCAGGATACGGCGGGCTGCGCCCGTTTCGACACGGTTGCCGCCTCCCGTCGGCAGCGGCGAACTGGAACAATGACCTTCTCCGCCGGGCCGAAGAGGTCACCCTGTTCCTGCCCCGGCTCTGGCAGACCACCGAGAACATCCTGACCGCGAATCCCGACATCACCGAATAGAAATCTAATAGAAGAGGACGACCGACATCGTCTGCCAATGCCTACGGCAAGGCGATCGGCCCGTCCGGGCGGTTGCGCCGCGCCGCCACCATCTCGTGGCTCAGGTCTGCCGCCTCCTGGTCCGGGAAGCGCTCGAAGCCGTCCTCCGTGATCACCGAGACGATCGGGAAGATACGGCGGCCGAGGTCAGGCCCGCCCGTCGCCGAGTCGTCGTCGGCCGCGTCGTACAGCGCCTGGAGTGCGGCGAGGGCTGCCTCGCGGCGGGACATGTCCTCGCGGTACAGCTTCTTCAACGCGCCCCGGGCGTAAGGCGATCCGGAGCCCTCAGCGTGGAAGCCGAACTTCTCGTACGTCCCGCCGACCACGTCGTATCCGAAGATCCGCCCGCGGCCAGCACCATCACCGCCACCACCCGCCGCGCTCTCCGCCGTCTCGTACCCGGCGAGCAACGGCACCACGGCCAGGCCCTGCATCGCCTGGCCCAGGTTCTGGCGGATCATGCCGGAGAGACGGTTCGCCTTCGCCCGCAGCGACATCGGCGTGCCTTCGACCTTCTCGAAGTGCGTCAGCTCCACCTGGAAGAGCTTCACCATGTCCAGCGCCATCCCGACGCTGCCCGCGAAGGCGACGGCCGTGTGGTCGTCTGCGGGATGCACCTTCTCCAGGTCCCGCTGGGCGATCAGATTGCCCATGGTGGCCCTGCGGTCACCGGCGAGCAGCACGCCGTCGCGGTAGGTCAGCGCCAACACCGTTGTCCCGTGCGGGAACTGGTTCGGGTCGGGGCGTACGCCCGCCGGAAGGAACTGGTCGTCCCTGTGCAGCAGTTCCGGTCGGTGAGCTGCCACGAAGTCCGTGAACGACGAACTCCCGGGTGTGAAGAACTCCCCGCCCAACCGGCGGTCTTGGGCGCCGAAGTCACTTCCCGTCATGCCTGCCTCCCCCTTCGACCGCACGCTCGTATGGCGGGCGGCGCATGAACGACTCCTACCAAGCGCCGACGCCCGGGAAACAGTGATCAGCCAGGCGATCAGCTCATCGCCCGTACGGCTGCCCGCAGAAACCCACCCGTACGGGAACCGGCCCCACCCGCCGCGTCTCCGCGACCTGCTCCGGCGTCCCCTCCGCCACCACGAGCCCTCCCCCGGCGCCGCCCTCAGGACCGAGGTCGACGATCCAGTTGGAGGCGCGCATGACGTCGAGGTTGTGCTCGATCGTCACGACCGAGTGCCCCGCGTCGACGAGGCGTTGGAGTACGTCGAGCAGGCGCGCGGTGTCGGCGGCGTGCAGGCCGGTGGTCGGCTCGTCGAGGACGTACAGCATGCCGGTGAGGCCGGAGCCGAGCAGTGCGGCCAGACGGAGCCGCTGGGACTCGCCCGCGGAGAGGCTGATGCTCGACTGGCCGAGGGTCAGATAGCCCACCCCGGTGTCGACGAGCCGGCGTACCCGCTCCTCCAGGTCGGCGACGACCGGTTCGGCGAACCGCCACTCGTCCCCGGTGGAGAACGCCCGCAACTCCGCTATCCAGTCCGCGAGTTCGTCGAGCGGCAGCCGGGCCGCGTCGGTGATGCCGAGGCCGTGCACGGTGACGGCCCGGCTCTCGCCGCGCAGCCTTGTCCCCGCGCACGCCCCGCAGGCCTCCTTCACCATCGAGCGCTCGGCCTTCTGCCGGTAGTCGGTGTCGTCGACGCGGTCGGCGTAGCGCCGCATGAACGCGGTGACGACGCCCTCGAAACGGCCCCCGGCGACGGTGGCCGGGGGCTCGGTCGCACCGGCGGGGAGATGGCGCACGAACTCGGGCGACTCGACTCCGTACAGGAGCAAGTCCCTTGATTCTGCCGCCAGTTCAGCCACCGGAACGTCGGTGTCGAAGGTGAGGTCGTAGTGGCGGGCCGCGGCTCGCAGCAGGGGCAGGTTCCGCTCGACGAGCTGCCTGGGCCAGCCGCGCACCGCACCTGCGGCGACGCTCGACTCCTCGTCCACCAGGGTCCGTACGTCCACCCTGATCACCTCGCCGAGTCCGGTGCAGGAAGGGCAGGCGCCGGCGGGCTTGTTGAAGGAGAAGGAGCCCATGACGAGTTGGGGTACGGGGGCGGAGCAGTGCGGGCAGGCCGCGGACTCGCCCTCCACACCCGCCTCCGCCTCCTCGTCGCCCTCCGGGTCGTGGGCGTACGACGGCGGGATCTCCTCCCCGCAGGCGGGGCACGGGCGTACGCCGATCCGGGACCACAGCAGCCGCAGATAGGTGAAGACCTCGGTCGCCGTGCCGACCGTCGAGCGCGGGCCGCGCCCGGCCGGACGCTGGTCGACGCTGACGGACGGCGACAGACCGGTGATCGAGTCGACGGAGGGCCGGCTGACACCGGCGGTCGCCACGCCCCACGACTCCATGTACTGCCGGTGGCTCTCGCGGTGGAGGGTGTCGAGGGCGAGCGTGGACTTGCCGGAGCCGGAGAGACCGGTCATGACGACGAGTTTCTGCTTCGGGATGGTGAGCGAGATGTTCGTGAGGTTGTGGAGACGGGCGCCCTTGATGTGCATCACGGGAGTTCGGTCAACCGTGCTTCCATTCATGCCTTCATCCATGCCTTCAAGTTTTTCATTGAAGTTCCTGTTGAGACTTTGAGCTGTAAAGCACGGCCCGTGATTCCCCTAAACTTCAAATCCGTGACGAACCATGAGGTACGGCTGCGGCCCGTCGACCTCGCCCGGCTGTCGGGCCTGTCGACGCAGCAGATCCGCAACTACGAGGACGCGGGCGTCCTGCCCCCGGCGGCGCGGACGGAGTCGGGATACCGCGTCTTCGGGGACGTACACCGCCGTGCGCTGCTGACGTACCGGGCCCTGCAGCCCGGGTACGGGCCACTGGCGGCGACCGCCGTCATGCGCACCCTGCACGAGGGGGACCTGCCGGGCGCCCTCGCGCTCGTCGACGCGGCGCACGCCGGGCTGCACGAGCAGCGGACGGCACTGCGGGCGACGCGCGAGGCCCTGGAGGCGCTGGCCACCCGGCGGGCCCCGGCGGCGACGCCCCGTACGGCCGGCCTGCGCATCGGCGAGGTGGCCGCGCTGCTCGGCGTACGGACGTCCGCGCTGCGGGTGTGGGAGGCGGCGGGGCTGCTCACCCCGGCCCGCGAACGAGGCACGCGCTACCGGCAGTTCGGCCCCGACGACGTCCGAGACGCCCGCCTGATCCAGACCCTCCGTCGCAGCCACTACCTCCTGGACCAGATCCGTCCGGTACTGGAGGAACTGCGCCGGGAGGGCGGCACGGAGGCCCTGCGAGCGGCGGTCGCGGCACGCGGGGAGGCACTGGCGGGGCGTACCCGGGCGATGCTGGCGGGGGCGGGGCGGCTGGCGGAGTACATCGAGTACGCCGAGAAGTACACCGAGCGGGTCTAGCACGCCGAGAACAGCTAGGGCACCAGCTTCAGCATCACCGCACGCGGCAGTGACGGATTGCCGGCCGCCGCCTCCACCACCTGCCGGTTGTCGTCGTCGAGCAACTCCACGACGGCCGGGGGCGGGAGGGCCGGGTGACCGGCGGCTATGGATCTCGCCTCGTCGTCCGTCAGGCAGGCGAGCAGTGCCCGCGGTGTCGCGTTGCGGTGCCGGGCGATCTCCCGGAACGCCTTCTTCACCGGCGGCCGGTGGCGGGTGAGGTCCTCCAGCAGCGCCCCGGGAAAAAGACGGGCCCACCCCGGGTCTCCGAGCCCCTCGTCGAGCAGTACGAGAGCGGTCTCCGGGTCGGCCGCGGGATCGACGTCGGCCGCGTTCAGCCGGCCATCTCGCCCCAGCGGTACGCCGGTCTCCGGGACGCGGGCGTACAACGCGAGCGCCTGCGCCCGGCTGAGGTCCGCGCGGTCGGCGAGGTCGTCCACGAAGTCGACGTCCGCGACCGCGACCTCGATCAGCCGGTCGACCAGTTCGGACGGCAGGGCGGTGTTGGCGGCGAGCCCGCACAGGACGTGGACATGGTTCACAGAGGCATTCTGGCCGGGACACGGCCGGGTCTTGAGACATTTTCCCGTACGTCCCGCCGCTCCCGCCGCTCTTGTCCCGGCGGCCGGGCTGTGGCTGACTGGCAGCGGCGCCGAGGGGGAGTGAGCATGGGCAACTGGGCCGTGATCGTGCAGTACCAGGTCGGTGACTCGTACACGACCGAGTTCATCTGCCATGGGCGGGAAACGAAGGACCAGGCGCTGGAGGAACTCCGTGCTGTCCTCCACACGTATCTGCCGACGGGGAATATCCGCGAGCGGTGGCGCCACGTGTACCGCTTCGCCGACCGGGAGTCCTACCTGGTGGTGATCAAGGGCATGACCTGGAAATGGGAGTGCGCCCTGCGCGTCGCCGAGCTGATCTCGGACTCGACCGACCCGACCGTGGCCGAGCGGGCGCTGAGGGAAGACAGCGCGGCGGAGCCGGCTGACGGGCCGCAGGACCGGCCCCCGCCCGGCTGCTGAGCGGCGGCAGACCGAACTCCGGCAGAGTGGACCCATGGATCACGTGGATGACGTGGATGACGTGGGTCAGGCACAGGTACAGGCACGCGCATGGCTCTCCGTCGCCGTCGAGGAAGCCCGCGCCGGGCTCACCGAGGGCGGTATCCCGATCGGCGCCGCGCTCTACGGCGCCGACGGCACGCTCCTCGGGCGTGGGCACAACCGGCGCGTCCAGGACGGCGACCCCTCCATGCACGCGGAGACGGCCGCGTTCCGGAACGCGGGACGGCAGCGCTCGTACCGTGGGACGACCATGGTCACCACGCTCTCCCCCTGCTGGTACTGCTCCGGGCTGGTCCGGCAGTTCGGCATCTCGCGGGTGGTCGTGGGAGAGGCCGTCACCTTTCACGGCGGCCACGACTGGCTCGCCGGGCACGGCGTCGAGATCGTGCTGCTCGACGATCCCGAGTGCGTCGGCATGATGCGCGACTTCGTCATCAACAATCCCGCACTGTGGAACGAGGACATCGGTGAGTAGCCCCACGCCGGCGCAGACCCCCGCCGCACCCCGTATCCCCACCGTCGACCTGCGGCCGTGGCTGTCCGGCGACGCGGACGCCCGCGCCGCCATCGCCCGTACCGTCGACGAGGCCCTCCAGAGCGCCGGTTTCCTGCTCGTCACCGGGCACGGCGTCGACCCCGCCCTGCGTGCAGGTGTCCGAGAGGCTGCCCGTGCCTTCTTCGCGCTGCCCGCCGAGGTGAAGGAGCGGTACGCGGTGAAGGTCGGCGGAAGGGGATGGCTCGGGCCCGGCGCCGAGGCCAACGGGTACTCGGAGGGGACCGAGACCCCTCCGGACCTCAAGGAGTCGCTGTCCTTCGCCACGCACGAGCCGTTCGACGACCCGGTCGTCAACGCCGAGTGGTACGCGCCCAACGTGTGGCCCGCCGAGGCGCCCGGACTGCGGGCGCTGTGCGAGGAGTACCTCGACCGGATGGGCCAGCTGGAGGAGGAGCTGCTCACCCTCCTCGGGGACGCTCTCGGGCTCGAACCGGACTTCTTCTCCCGGCACATGGACCATCCGACGTACGGCTTCAACATCAACTGGTATCCGGGGATCGAGGTCGTCGGCGAGCCGGAGCCCGGCCAGTTCCGGATCGGGCCCCACACCGACTTCGGGACCGTCACCATCCTCGACCGGCAGGCCGGGAAGGGCGGGTTGCAGGTCCACACGGACGAGGGTGGCTGGGAGGACGCGCCCTTCGATCCCGAGGCGTTCACCATCAACATCGGTGATCTGATGGCCCGTTGGACCGGCGACCGGTGGCGTTCGGGCCGGCACCGGGTGCTGCCGCCGCCGGCCGACGCGCCCGCCGAGGAACTGATGTCCCTCGTCTACTTCGGCGAGTGCACCCCGGGCACGATCGTCGAGTCGGTACCCGCGCCGGTGGGCCGGGTCGCGTACGAGGCCATCGACTCGCACGTCTATCTGCGGGGCCAGCTGGACTCGATCACCGTCGACTGATCACCCTCGACCGGGGCCATGGAAAGTTGAGCATCGGACCGATAATTTCGTAACTCAACGGACATCTCTCGATCTGGCCCGATCCAACTCCCTCTTCCTACACTGGTGTTGCAGTGCTGCACAGCAGACTGGACCGCGCTGGACCCAGGGGGAGGGATGCGGTGCTCAGACGGCTGCACGGACGCGGGGCTCTCTTCGACACCGAACCGCCGGGGCTCGCGCCCCGGCTCATCGGACTGCGGCCGCACCACCACATCGCCGCGCCCCTCGAACATTCCCGCGAGCTGCCGTTCGTGGTGCTCACCGGCGGGCGCGGCCTCGGCAAGAGCGCGGTCCTCGGGGAACTGCGCGCCGCCTACCAGGGGCACACCCCGATCGCGCTGATCGACTGCGAGGACCCGCAGTTCACCGGATCTTCGTCGCCGCCGGAGTCGCGCCCGGCGCAGGCCTGGTCGCCGATCGCGCAGGCGCTCCTGGTGATCGCCGAGCAGCTCGCCGAACCGGTCACCGGAGCCCGCCGGATCGCCTTCCCGCGGCTGATGTCGGGCCTGATCGCGGTGGCCGCCGGCGGCTGGAGCAACGCCGACACCGAGCGCATCCGGTGGGAGGTCCAGCGGATGCTGCTCCTCAACGAGAGCGCCTCGTGGTTCAACGGCTTCGCCGCGCGCTGGGCGGGCCGGGTCGCCGCCAAGGCGGTCGCGGCGGCGATCAGCGACGACCCGCTGGTGGCGACGGTCATCGAAGCGACCCTGGAGTCGATGACGGAACGTTCCGCGGGCACGCGGCAGCGCCGGGCGTCCACCTGGTACCGGACGTATCCGAACGCCGGCGACCGCGCCGAACTCGGCCTGCGGCTCCTCTCCGACCACTTCAGGGCCGGCGGCACCTCCCGCGAGCACGCCGAGCGCTATCTCGTCCGCGCCCTGCTCGCCGACCTCACCGACGCCTACGCCGGGATGCGCGCACATCTGCAGCGCCTTGGCCGCCCGCTCGTGCTGGTCGACAACGCGCAGGGCTCGCCGGGCCGCGAACTGATCGAGCAGGTGCTGCGCGACCGGGCCGAGGGCATCGCCGACCAGGTCGCGTTCATCGCCGCCGTGCGCGGCAGCAGCGGCCACTCCCCGCTGCGCAACGCGGTACGCCGGGACCTGCGCGAGACCACCCAGCGCACCCGCTGGACACCGGGCGACACGGTCTCCTCCCGGGCCCTGCTGGTGTCGCTGCCGCCGCTCTCCTCCGACGACACGCTGCACATCGTCGACGCGGTGTGCACGGCGGTGACCGTGCCGGCCGAACTCCCGCCCGCTACGCACCGGTTGACCTGCGGAAACCCGCTGGGCATCGCACTGCTCGCCGAATCGGCGCGTCAGAACCTGCCGCAACTCCCGCCCACCGCACCCTTCGGCGCCCTGCTCACCGCCGAACTCGCCCTGCACGAGGACCGCGAGAGCCACCCCGCCTACCGCGAACTCCTCGACCGGCTCGTCCCCGCCGACCGGCTCGACGAGCTGACCGTGCTGGCCGCCGCCCACGACCACGACTCGGCCTGCGTGCTCGCCGCCGCCCAGCTCCCGGACGACTTCGGCCCGTCGAGCATCCGCGCGCTGGAGACCCGGCTCGTGGCGGAGGGACTGCCCGACGTACCCGGGCAGTTCGTCGGTGACGCCTTCGTCCGCACCCTGCTCCTGCTGCGCCTGCACCACCGGCACGCCGACCACGGCAAGTGGCGGGACGTCCACGAGACCCTCATCCAGCACTACGAGGGACCCGAGCCGTCGAAGGCCCGCTACCGCCTCCACCACGAACTCGCCCTCGGCGACACCGGACCGGCGGTCGCGTGTCTGCGCGACACCTTCCACACGCTCGACACCCGCACCTGGCTCGACACGCTCCTGTTCATCGCGTCCGCGCCCTACTTCCACGCCCACGACGCCGAGGGCCACGACTTCGTCGGCGGCGACCACCAGCGCGCCCGGATCGCCTTCGGCCACACCGACGCCGAGCAACGGCCGCCGGACGACGTGGACGCCGTACTGCACCTGCGGGTACGCCGGCTCCTGCACGCCGTCTGGCAGCTGACCGATCCGCTGGTGCTGCCCGACCGGAGACTGTGCGACCGGCTGCGCTACGAGCTGGTGCAGCTGTCCGACGACCCGCGCGCCAGCAACGCGCTGCTGTGGCAGGCCTCGCAGGAGTGGCCGGAGGACGCGCTGGCCGGCCGCCCGCTGCGCACCCCTGGCGGCGAGGACGCCGACGACCGCAACGACGGAGGCGCGTGATGGCTCGCACGGGGTTCAGGGGCGTCGGGGCGTGGCTGCGCGAGGGGGTGTGGGCGATCCCGCTGCGCCGCTATCTGGCGCTGCTGGTCACGGCCGCGCTGGTGGCCGGGACCGGGTTCGCGGTCAGGTCGCTCACGCACGACGACCGTTCCTGCGCGCCGGGGGTCGTGCGGCCGGAGGGCAGCGAGGAGTGCGTGGGCGTCTCGACGACCGACTACTCCTTCGGACGGAAGCAGCTCGCCGAAACGATCAGGGCGATCGACCGAGAGAACGACTCCCTCACGGACAGCAAGGACGGCTATGTCACCGTCGCCCTGTTCGAGCCGTTCACCGCGACCGACGAGGACAACCTCGGGGATGTGCTGCACGAGCTCCAGGGCGCGTATCTCGCCCAGTGGAAGGTGAACCACGACGCGAACGGCGAGGGTCCGTTGATCCGGCTGGTGCTGGCCAACCCGGGGCGTACCGGCTCCCATTGGGAGCACACGGTGAACCAGCTGGAGAGGATGACGACGACCTCGGACCGGCTGCGCGCGGTCACCGGAATAGGGCTGAGCACGGAGGAGAACACCCGTGCCGTGAAGGAGCTGACGAGGCGCGGTATCCCCGTCGTCGGCACGTCCATCACGGCCGACAGCCTCGCCAACGGCCAACAGGGCAACCCCGCGGGCCTCAAACCCTTCCCGGGGCTGGCCCGCACCGCCCCGACCAACACCGACGAGGCCCGCGCGCTGGCCTCCTTCGCCAAGGTGGCGGCCGACAAGGCGGTGCTGGTGTACGACGATCCGGGCGACCCGTACACGCTCACGCTGCAGGCGTCGTTCGAGAAGCTGCTGACGGGTTCGCGCTACCAGCCGTGGCCCTTCACCCCGCTCGCCGACCGCACCAAGGAGGGCACCACCGCCAACGACTTCCGGCAGATCAGGGAGCTGGTGTGCGACACCGCGCCCGCCGTGAACACCATCCTGTTCGCCGGACGGCACACCCAGTTGCGCCAGTTCATCAACGCGCTCGGCGAACGAGGCTGCCAGCACAGGGAGTTC
The DNA here is from genome assembly GCF_033441795.1 of Streptomyces sp. ADMS. NCBI lineage: Bacteria > Bacillati > Actinomycetota > Actinomycetes > Kitasatosporales > Streptomycetaceae > Streptomyces > Streptomyces sp. ADMS. The sequence continues at coordinate 22,598 of NZ_JAVFVX010000068.1, forward strand.
ACGGTGCTCACCGGGGACGACGCCTCGTACCTCACCGGCGACAAGAAGCTCGATCCCCAGGCTCTCAAGCACGGCATCTCGGTGCGTTACAGCGCCCTCGCCCATCCGGAGGCCTGGCTCAGGAACCCGCCGAAGACCGGGGGTTCGGCGGCGGACGCCCGGGAGCTGAACGAACTGCTGAGCGCCGCCCAGGCCAACACGACCGCGCAGAGCGACAGCCCGTCGCCGATCGGTGAGATCGACCTGGAGGACGGCCAGCTGATCATCGCGTACGACGCGATGCGGCTCACCGTCGAGGGCATCCGCGAGGCCACGCCCCGCGGCCAGAGCGCGCCGACACTCGCCGACGTGGGCGACGAGTGGACGCTCATCAAGGGCTCGTCGGGGCGGGTGAACGGCGCGAGCGGCTGGATCTGCCTGGACAACTACGGCAACCCGTACGACAAGGCGGTGCCGATCGTGGAACTGACCCCCGACCGGCACGCCCGCTTCGTCGAGATCGCCTGGCCGACGGGCAAGCCCCCGGAGCAGGACTGCCTGCCGCCGTCGTAGCCGTCGGACTACGGGAGTTACACGCCCGCGTACGAGTGCTTGCCGCTGACGAAGATGTTGACGCCGTAGTAGTTGAAGAGGAAGCACGCGAACGCGATCAGGGCGATGTACGCGGCCTTGCGGCCCTTCCAGCCGGCCGTGGCGCGGGCGTGCAGGTAGGTGGCGTAGGCGACCCAGGTGATGAACGCCCAGGTCTCCTTGGGGTCCCAGCCCCAGTAGCGGCCCCACGCGTCGCCCGCCCAGATGGCGCCCGCGATGATCGTGAACGTCCACAGCGGGAAGACGGCCGCGTTGACGCGGTACGAGAACTTGTCGAGGGACGCCGAGGCGGGCAGCCGCTCCATGACGGAGGTCGCGAAGCTGCCGGGCCTGCCGCCGGACGCGAGCTTGTTCTCGTAGGAGTCCTTGAAGAGGTACAGGATCGTGGCGACCGCGCCCACGTAGAAGACGGCACCGCAGAGGATCGCCGTGGAGACGTGGATGTACAGCCAGTACGAGTGGAGCGCGGGCACCAGCTGGTCGCTGGCCGTGTACAGGACGGTGACGGCGAGACCGAGGTCGAGCAGGACGGTCGTGACCAGGGGGAGGCCGAGCCAGCGGATGTCCTTCTTCAGCGCGAGGAAGACGAGGTACACACCCACGGCGGTGGTGGAGAAGGTGATGTTGAACTCGTACATGTTGCCCCACGGCGCCCGCTGCACGGACAGCGCGCGGGCCAGCACCCCGGCGAACTCGACGAGGAAGGCGACCACGGTGAGGGACACCGCGATACGCCCGTAGAGGTCGCCCTGCGCGTCCCCGCCGTGGGCGCCGGGTCCGTCCGGCACGTCCCGGGCCCCGGCCGCGGCCCGCACAACGACCTTCGGCCGCTCCAGTACGGCGGTCCCGCCGGCCTTCTTGACGGTCACCTCCGGCGCCTTCGCCCCCGCCGGCCCCGCGGTGAGCGCGGCGGCCGTGCGGCTGACCTTGCTGCGGCTGCCGAAGATCCACTCGGCGATGTGGGTGAAGAAGGCCAGGGTGTAGACGGCCATCGAGGAGTAGATCAGCGTGTTGCTGATGCTCGCGAGGTTCTCGTTGGTCGCGGCGGCGAGCGTAGTCGCGGTGGCGAGAGCAGACATTTACTTCTCAGCCCCTTCGGCAGGTACGACTGTGGGGTCGGGGGTCTCGGAGTCGGACTCGGACTCGGAGGCAGACTCGGACTCGGGACCGGGACTGGTATCGGGACCGGCATCGGGTGCGCCCGGCGCCTGGTCGTACAGGGTTCCGGCGAGGTCGCCGAGTTCCTCGGGCACCTTGGCGGACTCGCTGCGGCCGAGGCCGCCCATCTCGACGACGGTGACGCCGTCGGGGCCCTTCACCGCCCGCACCCACACCCGTCGGCGCTGGATGAACAGCGAGCCGGCGAGGCCGAAGACGGCGACGACCGAGCCGGCGAGCGCCCAGCCGGCGGCGGGCTGCCGGGTGACCTGGAAGTTGGCCCACTCCTGGGTGCCCTCGTAGGTGACCGAGCCGGCGCCGTCCGGGAGCTGCATGGTCTCGCCGGGCCTCAGGTTCTCGCGCAGCTGCTCGCCCTTGGAGTTCTTGAACTCCTTCATGTGGCTCTTGTCGAGCTGGTACACGCTCTGCGGGAGACCCGCGTTCACCCCGAGGTCGCCGTGGTAGGCGACCAGGTTCAGCACCGGGTTCCGCAGTGCGGGGAACTGCGAGGCGAGCTCGTGGCCCTTCACATAGGTGGGCAGGAAGAACGCCTGGAAGCCGAGCTGTTCCTCGACGCCCTTGGCGTTGCGGTAGCCGTCCATGACCTTGATCGCACCGGAGGAGGTGACATTGGAGTCGAGGGGGAGGAGAGCGACGGGCTGGCTGTGGACGACATCGCCCTTGCCGTCGCGGACGGTGAGGACGGGTGCGTAGCCATGGGCGGTGAGGTAGACCTTCGAGTCGCCGATCACCAGCGGCTCGTTGACCTTGATGGTGCGCTCCTCGTCCTTGCCGTACGCGCCGACGCTGTAGTCGACGTCGGCCTCGTAGGTGCGCGGGGTGCCGCGGTTGGGTCCCGACTCCTCGTACGTGCCCTTGAAGTCCTTCAGGGTGAAGCTGAAGGGGTCGAGGTCGTCGGTGTCGAAGAGGGTGCCGGACTTGAAGTCGTCGTACTGGGTGAGCGTGTTGGAGAAGCCGTCGCCTTCGAGGATCAGCTTGTTGCCCTCGGACTTGTACAGCTGGCCCCAGGCGAACGCGGTCAGCATCACGATCAGCGCGATGTGGAAGGCGAGGTTGCCGACCTCACGCAGATAGCCCTTCTCGGCGGCGACCGAGTCCCCGGCGAGATGGGCGCGGAAGCGGCGCTTCCTCAGCAGTACTAGGGCTGCCTCGCGCACGTGCTCGGGCTCGGCCTCCGTACGCCACGTCGTGTAGGCGGGCAGCCGGGTCAGACGCCGGGGGGCGCCCGGCGGACGGCCGCGCAGCTGGCCCACGAACTGCCAGGTGCGGGGCACGATGCAGCCGATGAGGGAGATGAACAGCAGGATGTAGATCGCCGAGAACCACACCGAGCTGTACACGTTGAACAGCCCGAGCCGGTCGTAGAGCGGCCCCAGGAAGTCGTGCCGCCGCATGAAGTCGGCGACCTTGGTCTCGTCGGTCCCCGACTGCGGGATCAGTGAGCCGGGGATCGCTCCGAGCGACAGCAGGAACAGCAGCAGCAGCGCGACCCGCATCGAGGTGAGCTGCCGCCAGAACCAGCGGGCCCAGCCGATGACGCCGAGGGCGGGCACACCCGGCGCGTCCTCCTGGGGGGCGGTGGACAGCTGGGAGGCGGCGGCGCCGAGATCCTGGTCGTCGGTGGTGGCCGGCGTACCGGAGCCGTCGCTCTTGTTGCCGGCGGTGGTGTTGCTCATCGATCAGATCCCCACAGTGAAGCCGTTGGACCAGGTCTGCATCTCCTGCACGAGACGGTCCCACGCGCCGGTAAGGAGCAGCACACCGGTCAGGATCATCATGGTGCCGCCGATGCGCATGACCCAGACATAGTGGCGCTTGACCCAGCCGAAGGTACCGAGCGCCTTGCGGAAGGCAACCGCCGCGAGCACGAAGGGGGCACCGAGGCCGATGCAGTAGGCGACCGTCAGTACGGCCCCGCGCCCCGCGCTGGCCTGGTCGAAGGCGAGGCTGTTGACGGAGGCGAGGGTCGGTCCGATGCAGGGCGTCCAGCCGATGCCGAACAGCGCGCCGAGGACGGGAGCGCCGGCCAGCCCGGTGGCGGGCTTCCTGTGGAAGCGGAACTCGCGCTGGGTGAGCCAGGGCATCATGCCCATGAAGAAGACGCCCATGAGGATCATGAGGACGCCGAGCACCCTGGACAGCGTGGCCTGGTGCTCCTGCAGCGTCTGCCCGAAGTATCCGAACAGGGCCCCCGTGGACACGAACACGGCGGTGAACCCGAGCACGAAGAGCGAGGCCCCGGCGACCATCCGCCCCCGGCGGGCCTCGCCGAGATCGGTACCGGTGACACCGGTGACGTACGACAGGTAGCCGGGTACGAGGGGCAGCACGCACGGCGAGAAGAAGGAGACGAGGCCGCCGAGCAGGGCGATGGGGAGGGCCAGTATCAGGGCGCCGTTCAGCACGGTCTGGTTGGCCTCGGGAACGGAGGCGGCGAGCGTGACGAGGCCGGCCGCCCCGGGCATCCCGCTCACGTCACTTCTCCGCGAGGACGGGCTTGAGCATCTTGCGGAGGTTGTCCTCGCTGAGCGCCTGGAGCGTACGGGCGGCGATCCTGCCCTGCCGGTCGAGGATCAGCGTGGAGGGGATCGCCTGCGGGTTGAGGGTGCCCTTCTTGAAGCGGAGCATCAGCTTGCCCGTGGGGTCGTACAGACTCGGGTACGTGACGCCGTACTGCTTCTCGAAGGCGACCGCCGGACCGGTGCTGGTGTCGCGGGTGTTGATGCCGACGAACTGGACGCCCTGGTCCTTGAGGTCCTCGGAGACCGCCACGAAGTTCTTCGCCTCAAGGCGACAGGGCCCGCACCACGAACCCCACACGTTGAGGACGACGACCTTGCCCCTGTAGTCGGCGACGTCGAGCTGCTTGCCGTCGATGGTCGGGCCGGAGAGGTCGGGGGCGGCGACCCGCTTGCCCTGGGCGACGGTGGCGATGCCGTCGGTACCGGTGATGAAGTTGGTGTCGCCCGAGCCCCCGGACGTACCGCCGGAACCGCACGCGGTCAGAGCGAGCGCGGAGGCGGCGACCGTGGCGGTGAGCAGCACGGCCCGACGGCTACGGGCATGGCCTCGGGGACGGTTCGAGCGCAGGGGGGCGCGGCTGGCGGCACTCATGTGAAAAGTTTCGCATGTCCGTTCCGAGGATCTTGCGCACCCCCCTTGCGGGCGGACCGCACTGTCCCGGGGGCGACCCCCGGACCCCCGGCGGACGAGCGGGCCGGTCGCTACGGCCAGCGCGCGCACGGAAGGTGAATCTCAGTGAAACCGCATTTCAGGCGGTCCCTCCGGTGCCTCCGGTGCCTCCGGTGCCTCCGGTGCCTCCGGTCGCGGTGCTCTGCGTTTCGGCCAGGAACCCGTTCCAGCCACCGGCCGGCTGCTGCCCGACATCGAGGGTCCGCAGCTTCTCCAGCACCTCGGGCTTCTGTACGTCCAGCCAGTCGACGAACTGCCGGAAGGAGACGAGCCGGATGTCCTCACCCTTCTCCTTCTCCCGCGCGATGTGCTTGAGGGCGGCCTCGACAGCGTCCATGTAGATGCCGCCGTTCCAGTGCTCGAAGTGGTTGCCGACGAAGAAGGGGGCACGGTTCGTCTCGTACGCCCGCCGGAAACCGGCGATGTAGGCACCGGACGCCTGTTCGCGCCAGGCGGGGTAGTTGTGGGCGGGGGCGTTGGTCGAGTTGATCGACTGGTTGGCGAGGATGTTGTAGTCCATGGACAGGACCTCGAACTGGTGGCCGGGGAAAGGTATCGCCTGGAGCGGCAGATCCCAGACGCCCCCGTTCTTCGTGGGCCACACCTGCCGGCCACCGGGCGAGGAGGCGTCGTAGCGCCAGCCGAGGGCGCGGGCGGTGGGCAGCAGGTTGTTCTGGCCGAGGAGACAGGGCGTACGGCCGCCGATGAGCTCCTTGTCGTAGTCGAAGGGGAGGGACGGCAGATCTGTCCACCCGGTGTTGGTGCGCCACTCCTTCACGAACCCCTTGGCCTGCTGGATCTCGCTGCGCCACTGCTGGGGTGTCCAGTTGGCGACGGTGCCGCGGCCGGAGCAGAAGTGGCCGTTGAAGTGGGTGCCTATCTCGTGCCCGTCGAGCCAGGCCTGCCGGACGTTGGTGAGGGTCGCCCTGACGTGCTCGTCGGTGAGATAGCCGATGTCGGAGGCGCCGGGGGCGTTGTTCGGCGGGAGGTACTTGCGCTTCTGCGACTCGGGGAGGAGGTAGAGCCCGGAGAGGAAGAAGGTCATGTGGGCGCCGTGCGTCCTCGCGAGCTCCAGGAAGCGGGGGAAGAGGCCGTTGCCGACCTCCCCGGCACCGTCCCAGGAGAAGATCACGAACTGCGGCGGGGTCTGCCCGGCCTCCAGCGGCACGGGCTTCGACGGCTGGTGGGGCTGCTTGCCGGTGAAGGCGGTGGAGCCGTCCCCGATGGGCCTGACGGTGGCGGTGGGCGACTGCTTGGCAGAAGGCCGGCTCCCACCGGAACCTTCGGCCCCGGTCGACCCCTCTTCCAGGACGGTCCCGCAGCCGGCGGTACCGAGAGCGGCGGCGGCCCCGAGGCCGAGGCCGAGCGCACCCCGCCGGCTGAAGCCGCCGACGCCGTCACCGTTCTTGCCGTGCATGTGATCCCCAATTCGTCGTACCCGCTGGTGGTCACCCAGTCAGAGGGCACGACGAACAAGGAGGTTGCTCCCGTTGTCACTCACTTCGGAACAATTGCAACAACTGTGTCACTGATACTGAAATCAGCGGAGCTTTCCGAAGTATTGGTTGCGTAAGCGGTGGCCAGGGGCTATGCCCCGAAGGCCTTGCCCTTTCCCTTCACCGGCTTGGCGCCGGCGAGGAGATGGGCCGGGACGAGGTCACGGGCGGGCTCGCTGTAACCGACGGACACGATTCTGTCGCCGCGGTAGGTGAAGGTGGTGAGGGAGGCGAGCGTGCACTGCCGCCTGCGGGGGTCGTGCCACAGGCGACGCCGCTCCACATAGCTGCGCACGATCCAGATCGGCAGCTGATGACTGACGAGCACGGCCTCGTGCCCACGGGCGGCGTCCTTGGCGGCGTCCAGCGCCCCCATCATCCGTACGACCTGATCGACGTACGGCTCCCCCCAGGACGGCTTGAACGGGTTCACGAGGTGCTTCCAGTTCTCGGGCCGCTTGAGGGCCCCGTCCCCGACGCCGAAGGTCTTCCCCTGGAAGACGTTCGCGGCCTCCAGGAGCCGCGCGTCGGAGGCGAGATCGAGCCCGTGCGCCTTGGCGATGGGCGTCGCGGTCTCCTGCGCCCGCTCCAGCGGGGAGGCGCCGACGTGCGCGACATCGCGGGAGGCGAGGTGCTCGGCGACCCGGTCGGCCATCCGGCGGCCCAGCTCGGAGAGGTGGTAGCCCTCCAGCCGCCCGTACAACACCCCGTCGGGGTTGGCGACTTCGCCGTGCCGCACGAGGTGTACGACGGTGATGTCGCCGTTGGAGCTGTTCGTCAGGTCACTCATGCTGCCTTGGCCTCCGCCGCCGCACGGGCCGCCGCCGGAAGGACGTCGGCGATTTTCTGGATGGCCCGCTCGTCGTGCGCGGTGGAGACGAACCAGGACTCGAAGGACGAGGGCGGCAGATAGACGCCGTTCGCCAGCAGGGAGTGGAAGAACGCGGTGAAGCGGAACGACTCCTGCGCCTTGGCGCCCTCGTAGTCGCGCACGGGCTGGTCGGTGAAGAAGACGGAGAACATGTTGGAGGCGTTCTGCACGGTGTGCGCGACGCCCTCCTTGCTCAGCGCGTCACCGACGAGTTCCTGGAGCTGCGCGGAGACGGCGTCGACGGCGTCGTACGCGGCCTGGTCGAGCAGCCGCAGCTGGGCGAGCCCGGCAGCGGTGGCGACGGGGTTGCCGGAGAGGGTGCCGGCCTGGTAGACGGGCCCGGCGGGAGCGAGGTGGGCCATGACGTCGGCGCGCCCCCCGAAGGCGGCGGCGGGGAAACCGCCGCCCATGACCTTCCCGAAGGTCATGAGGTCGGGCCGGACACCGTCAATCCCGTACCAGCCGCTGCGACTGGTACGGAACCCGGTCATGACCTCGTCGGACACATACAGCGCACCGTTCGCCGCGCACGCGTCCCTGAGCCCCTGGTTGAACCCGGGCAGCGGCGGTACGACGCCCATGTTGCCCGGGGACGCCTCGGTGATCAGGCAGGCGATCTCACCGGGATGCGCGGCGAAGGCGGCGTGCACGGCGTCGAGGTCGTTGTAGGGGAGCACGATGGTGTCGCCGGCCTGGGCGCCGGTGACGCCGGGGGTGTCGGGCAGCGCGAAGGTCGCCACTCCGGACCCGGCCGCGGCGAGCAGCGAGTCGACGTGACCGTGGTAACACCCGGCGAACTTGATCACCTTGGAGCGCCGGGTGAACCCGCGGGCCAGCCGGATCGCCGACATGGTGGCCTCGGTCCCGCTGGACACGAGCCGCACCTGCTCAAGAGGGTCGATACGAGCGACCATCTCCTCGGCGAGAGCGACCTCGCCCTCCCCCGGCGTACCGAAGGAGGTACCGCGCGAGACGGCGTCCTGCACCGCGGCGATGACCTCCGGGCGGGAGTGCCCGAGGATCATCGGACCCCAGGAGCAGACCAGGTCGACGTACTCCCGCCCGTCGGCGTCGGTGAGATACGGGCCACGCCCCGACACCATGAACCGGGGCGTACCGCCCACGGCACGGAAGGCACGCACCGGCGAGTTGACACCGCCGGGTGTGACACCCGTCGCACGGTCGAAGAGGCCCTGCGAGACGGGCGCTTCGTATGGATAGGGCAATCCACTCGCCATTCCGCTGGCTGCCCCGCTAGACGTTTCGCTCATGACCTGCGACTTCTCCGACTTCTCGGACTCCGGTTGGCAGTGACCCCCTCAGGGTAGGCGGCCGGACGGCGGGGCGTCGGCCCCACCCGTCTGCGAAACTGGGACCGGACACACTCAGGGAGACACAGAGACACACGGCTCATCGGCCCGTACATACGGACGATGGGCGGACGATGGTGCTCAGAGGCTGCGAAGATCCTGCGGACAGGTGTTTCAACGCACGTTTCGGCGGGCGGACGTGGGGGAGGTCACTGACACGATGATCGGGTTGCGCGACGGGGCTCGCGCGTCCTAGAACAGCAGTCGGGTGGAGATATGCATCGCGGTGGCGGACTGGGCGAGGGGACTGACGACCTGGGTCCTCGACGTGCCCGGCGGGGAAGGCACCGGCGCGACGTGGAGGAAGCGGCAGCGGCAGAAGCAGCACGGCAGGCACAGGGAATGGGTCCTGGGCAGGGAGCGGGTCCTGGGCAGGGCCCGGGATCGAACGGTGTGCCCGAGGGACTCGACCGGAGGGTCGAGCGGCTCCGGGCAGCGAGCGGGAATGGTGGTCGGGTGGGGGTGACGTACAAATACTTCGGCGCACCGGACGGCGCCACGGCAGCCCGCGTCCCGATCTCGATGCGCCCCGAGGAACTCGGCGGCGACGAACTCGGCATGAACGGCATGTTCACCAAGATCAAGCCCGAAACGATGGCCGCGATGGTCCTCACGGGCATCGAGGGTGTCCCCCTCCACAAGGTGCCCCCGCTGGAACTCGTCGTCCTGCACCCCGACTACGCGGTCGTGAAGCTCCCGATGACCGTGGTCGACCCGCTGCGCGGGATCGGCGAGGAGGCGGTGGGTGCGGCTGCGTTCATCTGGTCCACGGTGCCGGACCGCGGGGGGCCGCGAGACGCGTTCAACGTGTATCAACTGCTGCACGAATGGCAGGACTTCAGTCACAGGCTGCACGAGGCGGGGCATCAGCCGTATTGCTTGGTGTGGCCCTGACCTGGGGTTTCACTGGTGGCGGGCGAGGTCTTCGGACCTCGCCTTCTTCATGTCCCCGGAGGGGCCGTCAGGCGGCCAGGGCACATTGAGGGCATATTGGTCTTGCTGGGGGCACTGGGCGCCGGGTGCGTCGCCTTCCGCCTTGGCTTCCGTGAGGGCGTCGTCGATCGCTTTGCGGGTGCGGGTCTCGCTGGACGGCAGCAGGTGCGTGTACGTCCGCAACGTGAAGCCCGGGTCCGAGTGGCCGAGGTACTCGGAGAGCTCCTTGATGCTCTCCCCCGCGTCCAGGAGCACAGAGGCGTAGGCGTGCCGGAGGCCAACGGCACACACCCAGCCCACGGGCCCAGGCAGCCAACGCCCGGCGTACCGTGCAACGCCCTACTGCTCCGCCCAACATGACCCCATCGGCTTCGTCTCCGGAGTCCTCGAAGGGACAGCGGCGCTGATTACGCCCGCGCGGACAGCCGGGGAGCGAGAAGTTCCAGCGCCTCCTCCCAGGGGTAACGGTCGGCCCCGCCTCCGGCTTTCGGCTTGTGTGGCTCGTACGAGCCGATCAGAACGCCCATCCCGCGTAGCCGTTCCAGGCTCTGCTGGTACGCGGGGTGGGCAGCCTGAGCCGCGTTGAGGTACGGCACGACGGCTGTGGGGATTTCCATGCCGTACGCCTCGCACAGGATGCCCAGGGCGAGGGTGTCGGAGATACCTGCGGCCCACTTGTTGACCGTGTTGAAGGTGGCCGGCGCGACCGCGATCGCGTCCGCGGGCGGGAGCGGCCGGAGCTCACCGGGTGTGCGCCAGGCGGAGCGGATCGGATAGCCGGTCTGCGTCTCGATCGCCTCGGTGTCGAGGAAGCCCAGGCCCTGCGGGGTGGCGACAACCCCGACGTCCCACTGGCGCTCCTGGGCTGCGGTGATCAGCTTGCCGACGTCGCCGGCGATCCCGCAGGCACAGACGACGACGTACAGGTCATACCTACCTGATCGACAGCGCCCTCATTGGATCTGCACCCAAGTGGAACTGGGGTCTGTAGGTCTCGGTGTACGTCGGGGTGTCGCAGCGATTGCTGAAGGAGCCAGCGGCGCTGCGGACAGGGCGCAGACGGTCGCCATCGCCGCCATCATCCGTATGCGGGCATGCCGGGATACGCGTGCAGAGCTCATGGTGTCTCCTAGTCCCGCGGCTCGTCGGCGCAGCGGTGACTGCGGCCCCGGCGCGGACGGACCGAAAAGTGACGTCCCAGCGGCGTCGACGTCCACGCAGCCGACTGGGGTGCCAACGACGACGTACGTCATCGATGACAGCGAGTGCCCGATTATGAAGGGCAATCCGGCCAGTGCGTCAACGGTTCGGGCGCGATCGCTCCGGGACGGGTCTGCGGTCCGTCGGGCGTCGCCTGCGGTCGCGAACCGCACCAACGAGCTCGGCCATGCTGGGTTGGAGTCGGCAACCGCGCAGGTCAGAGCGGCGATGTGGGTGGCAACCGGCAGGCTTCCGCAGCATCGTGCGAGACCGAGACCGGCCGCGTTAACGAGTTGTTTCCGGGGTGTTGACCGGTGGGGCCTCGCGGTGCTTCACTTCCGGGACCGGTACCGAAACCGGTTCCGGGATCGATGTCGGTACCGGTTGCACGGGTCTCTGTACGATCGGCCCTTCGGTGCGGGAGGGAAGTCTTCCGCCTCTGCAGGAAGGGAGGGGAGGTGACATGGGAGTCACTATCGCCGACGTGGCCTCGCGGGCCGGGGTCAGCAAGACGACGGTCTCGCGGGTGCTGAACAGCAAAGGCGAGATCAGCGAGGACACCGTCTCGAAGGTCCGCAAGGCGATCTCGGAGCTCGGCTATGTGCCGAGCGCGGGGGCCGTGGGGCTGGCACGCGGCACGACACAGATGATCGGCATGCTGGTCCCTGACCTGGCCTGGGCCTGGGCCGGCATCGTGCCGGCGGTCGTCGAGACGCTGGAGGCCGAGGGCTTCGGGCTGCGGATGCTGACCGTGAACGGCGGTGAGCAGTCACTGCGCAGGCTGGGCCTGCAGGTCGCCGCCAAGTCGTTCGACGGCCTGCTGGTGGTGGAGCCCGAGGGAACCCTGGCGGCCATCACGGAACTGCACGAGGCCGGACTTCCGGTGGTGCTGATAGATGACCGCTTCCAGCGGCCGGGATTCCCCTATGTGGCCACCACCAACCGGGAGGGCGGTGAGCATGCGGCGCGCCACCTGCTGGACCTCGGTCGCCTTCGCCCTCTGGTGGTGACCGGTCCTGATGAGTACGGGTGCACGCAGGAACGGCTGGGCGGCTTCGTCGACGTCTATGCGCAGGCCGGGATCGAGCTCGACCCGCGCAGCATCATCTGCGGCGACTTCCTGTTCGACAAGGGCCGGAGCGCGGTGGCGCAAGCTCTCGCGGAGGGCGTGGAGTTCGACGCGGTCTTCGGGCACAACGACCCCTTGGCAGCCGGCGTGCTCGCGGCCTTGCACGAGGCCGGCCTCAAGATTCCGCAGGACGTCGCCGTGGTGGGCTTCGATGACGTCGAGCTGGCGTCGTACACCTACCCGGCCTTGACCACCATCCGCCAGCCGATGCGGGAGATGGGTGAGGCAGCGGCGCGTCTGCTGCTCGACCACGTGCGCAGATCGCCCGAGGCCGCCCCCTCGCGCATCATTCCCACCAGCCTCGTGATCCGCGGCTCGACGTTACAGCCGAGCTCGAACTGACGTGACGTCATCACGATGCGTACGTGATGGCGCCTCGCAGCCGGGCGGTGCGTCGCCGGTGACGCACCGCCCCCCGTCTCCTTGAAACCTCGGCGACCCACTTCGGCCTCGCCCTCCTCGCAACCATGGCGGCTGCACACGCGTTCATGCGGCACCGCCCACATGCACCCTTCCGCTCGCGCGTTCCCGATCCGGGACACCGAACGGCGCGCCCGGCCCACCCCGCCCGGCCCCTACCCACTCCGCGTCGGATGCTCCAGCCACGCCCTGCGGCTGACCGCCGATGCCGCTGTCACCGCAGACGGTCCCCACCCGTGCGCCGGCCCACCCGTGCGCCGGCCCACCCGTGCGCCGGCCCACCCGTGCGCCGGCCCTTCCGGGCGTCCGCCCGCTCTCACCCTTAGCCCCCCGCGCCCTGTATCGCCCAACGGCAAGGAGCCGCATCATGCGTATCACCACCCGTCACGCTGTCAGAACCGTCCAGACCCTGTGTGTCACCGTCACGGCCGCCCTGGTGGCCACCGGCTGTGGCCGGAGCGAGGATTCCGGCACCGGCAAGGACGCACCCGCCGAGATTGCCGCGGGCAAGGCCAAGGGGACAGTGGTCATGTGGTCCATGGGCGACCCCGACGAGGACCTGAAGGCGCTGGCCAAGAAGTTCGAGCAGGAGAACCCGGACGCGACCGTCAAGATCACAGCGGTCCCGTGGAGCGCCGCCCACGACAAACTGACCACCGCGGTCGCCGGTGGCAACACCCCGGACATGTCGTTGGTGGGAACGACCTGGATGGCCGAGATGGCCGCCATGAACGCCTTCCAGGCCACCCCGGCGTCGATCAAGTCGTCGGACTTCTACCCCGGCCAGTGGGACACCACCAAGTACAAGGACACCTCCTACGGCGTCCCGTTCATCGCCGACACCCAAGCGATCTACTACCGGACCGACATCACCACGAAGGCCGGCATCAAGGGCGCCCTGGCCGGCGACCGGGCCGGATACCTGAAGGACCTGGAGGCCATCCAGGCCACCGCCGGCAAGGAGAACCCCAAGCTGCTCCATGCCAGCGGGCTGGTGATGGGCTTCAACTCCTGGATCTTCTGGGTGCCGATGGTGTGGCAGCAGGGCGGTGACATCTACGACGCCAAGACCGGGAAGTTCACCTTCGACTCGCCCGAGGTCGCCAAGGCGCTGGAGTACTACGCGAGCGTCCCGCAGAAGGGCCTGGCGCCGACCGACAAGTCGGACAACGTCCAGGGCTTCCGGGACGGGCTGATCGCCGCCTACCAGGAGGGTGCGTGGGCCGGCGGCAGCCTCCACAAGGACGCCCCGGAGCTGGACGGCAAGTGGAAGACCATGCCGGTGCCGTACTCCGAGCAGCCCGCCGGGTTCGCCGGCGGCAGCGACCTGGCGGTGTTCAAGGAGGCCAAGAACCCCGACGCGGCATGGAAGTTCGCCCAGTTCCTGACCGAGCCTGCCAATCTCGCGGCCTATTCCAATGCCACCGGCAGCCTGCCCCCCGCGCCCCAGGCGTGGACGGAGGGCAAGCTGACCGAGGACGAGAACATGAAGGCGTTCGCCGAGCAGCTCAAGGTCAGCAAGGCGCCGCCCGCCATCACGACCTGGCAGCAGATAGCCGACGCCATCGACTCCGAACTGGAGAAGCTGATCCTCGGCAAGGCCACCGTCGCCGAGGTGCAGAAGGCGCTGCAGTCCAAGGCCACCAGCATCGGCACCGGCCGATGAGCGCCGCCGCGATGAGCGCCGCCGCGATGAGCACCCCTCGTAGGGAGGGATGACATCCATGTCCACGAATACACTCCCCGGGCGGGGCGACACCGGCAAGCAGAACACCGGGCAGCCGGAGCGGAGTGCCGATCGCCGACGCCTCCTCCGGAGCCCGGCGCACGGCAGGCAGGCCCGGGCCGCCTGGATCCTCGCCGGGCCCTTCCTCGCGCTGTTCGCGGCCTTCATGCTGGTGCCGGTGGTGTGGTCGCTTCTGATGAGTTTGACCGACACTCAGAGCGCCGATCTGCGCACCCCCTTCAACGTGTCGTTCGTCGGCTTCGACAACTACGTACGGCTCTTCCAGGACGATCAGTTCTTCACGGCCCTGCGCAACACCGCCGTGTTCGTCCTGGTGGCCCTGCCCCTCACCCTGGCCGCCGGGCTCGCCGCGGCGGTCGCCCTCGACCGGGGCATCCGCCGCTTCCGGGCCGTCTTCCGGGTCGGCTTCTACCTCCCGGTGATCACCAGCATCGTGGCCGTCGCGGTGGTGTGGAAGACGCTCCTCGAACCCCGCGCGGGACTGGTGAACCTCGTCCTGGGCTGGTTCGGGATCGACGGCCCGGCCTGGCTGGCGGACACCCGCTTCGCACTGCCCGTCATGATCCTTATGGCGGTGTGGCGCAACCTGGGCACCGTCATGATCATCATGCTGGCCGGGCTGCAGTCCGTGCCCCTGTCCCTGATGGAGGCGGCAGAACTCGACGGCGCCGGGCCCTGGCAGCGGTTCTGGCGCGTCACCTTCCCGCTGCTGCGTCCCGCCCTGCTGCTCACCGCCGTCACGACCGGCATCGGCTACCTGCAGTTCTTCGACGAACCGTTCGTGATGACGGGCGGCGGGCCGCTGGACTCCACCCTGTCGGCCACGTTGTACGCCTACAAACAGTTCGGCAACGGCAATTACGAGATGGCGTCGGCCGCCAGCTACGTCATCTTCGTCCTCATCGTGGCGCTGACCGTGCTGCAGTTCCGCGTGCTGAGAGACAAGGACTGACGACCCATGAGCACCCTCTCCACCCTCCCCACGGCACAACCGGGCACGGACCGCATCCTCAAGCGTCGCCGCATCCGCCGGACCTGGGGCCAGCCCTGGCTGTATCTGCCGCTCGCGGGCGCCCTGCTGCTGATGATCGCGCCGTTCCTGTGGATGCTGTCCGGCTCCTTCAAACCCGAGGCCGACATCCGCAGCGTCCCGCCCGTCCTGCTCCCCACGGCGCCCACGACCGTTAACTACGGTGTGCTGTTCAGCACGCTCGACTTCACGAGCATGTTCGCCAACTCCGTGATCGTGGCCCTCGCCGTCACCGCCGGGAACCTCATCTTCTGCTCGATGCTCGGATACGCCCTGGCCAAGCTGGAGTTCCGCGGACAGCGCGCCGTTTTCCTGCTGGTCCTGGGGACGCTCATGATCCCCGGCCTGGTCACCTTCGTTCCCCTGTACGTGCTGGTGTCCAACATGCAGCTGACCGGCTCCATGCTCGGGCTGATCCTGCCGTTCCTGGCCGGTCCCTTCGGGGTGTTCCTGATGCGGCAGTTCATCTCCACCCTGCCCGACGAACTCATCGACGCCGCCCGCGTCGACGGCTGCAGGGAACTGGCCATCTTCGCGAAGATCATCCTGCCGCTGACCAAGCCGGCCCTCGCCACCCTCGGGATCATCACCTTCCTCGGCTCCTGGAACAACTTCCTGTGGCCGCTGGTCGTGGCCCAGAACGAGAGCCAGTACACCCTCCCCGTCGGCCTCGCCCTGGCCAGCAGCGGACAGGACTTCACCCGCTTCGGCATCCTGCTCGCCGGCGCCGTCATCGTCCTGCTGCCGGTGATGATCGTCTTCCTCCTCTTCCAGCGACAGTTCATCGCCGGTATCGCCACCACCGGCCTGAAGTGACACCTCTGCTGCCTGCCCGCCGCCCCCTGCCGCACCGGTTCCGCCCGGGGCGGCGGGCAGGCAGCGCGCGAGCCCCGCCGCGCAGGGCGGCAGCGTGCGCGCGACGAGGCACTCGCGTCGCCCATCAACTCTCTGATCTGTGACGACTCATCTCTTGGAGAACACCGTGGGACAGCCGGTCCACTCTGCCTTGTACCTGGATCCGGAAGCGGCCGTGGAAGCGAGAACCGAGGACTTGCTGTCCCGGATGACCCTGCCGGAGAAGGTCGGGCAGTTGCTGATGCTCGACGCACAACACGGGGACCTCGTGGACATCCTGTCGGCCAAGCTGGCCGGGTCCGTTCTGCATGTGACTCCCGAACGGATGCCGGAGGCCATGAAAATGGCCCAGCGGACACGGCTCGGCATTCCGCTGCTCACAGCCGACGACGCCATCCACGGCCACTCGTTCTGGCCCGGCGCGACCATCTTCCCGACACAGCTGGCCATGGCCTGCACCTGGGACCCTGCCCTGCTCCACCGGGTGGCCCGCGCGTCCGCGACCGAAATCGCGACGACCGGAATCCACGGGACCTTCTCCCCGGTCCTGTGCATCACCCGGGACCTGCGCTGGGGCCGGATCAACGAGACGTTCGGCGAGGACCCCTTCCTGATCGGCGAACTCGGCGCGGCAATGGTGCGCGGCTACCAGGGCGAGGGCCTCAGCGACCCGACAGCCGTGCTGGCATACGCCAAGCACTTCGCGGGCTACTCCGAAACCCTGGGCGGCCGCGACGCGAGCGAAGCCGAGCTCAGCCCACGCAAGCTGCGCTCATGGTTCCTGCCCCCGTTCGAGCAGGCGGCCCGGGCCGGCTGCCGCGGCTTCATGCTCGGCTACCAGTCGATCGACGGCGTGCCCATCACCGCGAATCAGTGGCTGATCAACGATGTACTCAAGGGTGAGTGGGGCTTCACCGGGACGCTGGTGACCGACTGGGACAACGTCGGCCGGATGGTCTACGACCAGCGAACCTGCGCCGACTACGCCGAGGCGGCGGCGGTCGCCGTCAACTCCGGGAACGACCTCATCATGGCCACGCCGCAGTTCTTCGAGGGCGCGCAGGAGGCGGTCGCCCGCGGCCTGGTCGACGAGAAACAGATCGATGACGCGGTACGGCGGGTTCTGCGGCTGAAGTTCGAGCTCGGACTCTTCGAGGACCCCCGCACCCCCGACCCCGAACGGCAGGCGCAGGTGATCGGCTGCCGCACCCACGCCGACCTCAACCTCGAAACAGCCCGGCGCTCCCTGGTGCTGCTGCGCAACGAGGGGATCCTGCCCCTCGAAGGCGGGCTGACCTCGGACGGAACCGGCCGCGCCGCAAGCCAGGGCACCCCGCGGACGATCGCGGTCATCGGCCCCAACGCCGACAGCCCGGAAGCCATGCTCGGCGACTGGGCAGGCGCCACCGGCCAGGTCCCATGGATGCCCGAAGGCCATCCCCGCGAGACGGTGGAGACGGTGCTCGACGGCCTTCGCGCCGTCGCACCCGCCGACTGGACCATCACGCACGCCCGCGGAGCCGACATAGCAAGCCCCGCCGCCGACCCCGGATGGTCCCTCGGGCCCGACGGCCAGCCACAGCCGGACGCTTTCACCCCCGCCCCGGTCGACCGGGCACAGCTTCGAGAGGCCACCGCCGCCGCGCAGGCTGCCGACTACGCCGTCGTGGTCGTGGGAGACACCATCGCCCTCACCGGCGAGGTGCGCTCGACGGCCACGCTCGACCTCCAAGGAGGCCAGATCGCCTTGCTGGATGCGGTCGCCGCCACCGGCACACCCATGATCGTCGTACTCGCCCAGTCCAAGCCGAGCACGCTCCCGGAGTCGGCACTGAACGCGGCAGCCCTGATCGAGGCGTTCAACCCGGGCATGCGCGGCGGCCGCGCCATCGCCGAACTCCTCCTCGGACTCGTCGAACCCAGCGGCCGGCTCCCGGTCTCCTTCGCACGCCACGTCGGTCAGCAACCGGTCTTCTACAACCAGGTGCGAGGCCAGCACGGGGAGCGCTACGCGGACCTCACCCAAGACCCCTTGTTCGCGTTCGGCGAGGGCCTCACCTACACCACCGTCACCTACTCCGACCTTGTAGTGCACGACCCGGACGTCTCGGCCGACGGCACCGTCGACGCCACGGTGCGCCTCACCAACAGCGGCAGCCGGCCGGCCCTGGAAACGGTCCAGGCATACGTCAGCGACCTGACCACCAGCGTCACCTGGGCCGAGCAGGAGCTGAAGGGTTTCGCCCAGGTCGAGGTCCCCGCCGGCGAAAGCCTGGACGCCACCATCAACATCCCGGCCACTCACTGCTCACTCGTCACCGCGGACAACCGCCGAGTGGTCGAACCGGGTGAGTTCATGCTCCGCGTCGGCCCCAGCTCACGGCGGGAGCAGCAGCTGAGCGCGGGATTCCGCATCGGGACCTGAACCCTGTATCTGGACCTGTAGCCCGCATACGGGCTCGAAGACCCCCGCCCCGCCGGCCTGCCGCCCCGCCAAATCGAGGGCCGGCGGGGCGGGTTCCATCTGAAACACCGAAAGGCACGCGTGTGTCCACCACACCCCGCGATCCGCACCGCCCCGTGGCGCACCTGCGGCCGCCCCGCAACTGGATCAACGACCCCAACGGGCTGGTCTTCCACGACGGCCACTACCACGTGTGCTACCAGTACAACCCGTACGGAGCGACCCACGCGAACATGCACTGGGCCCACTTCCGCAGCCCCGACCTGCTGACCTGGGAGCCGCTGCCGATCGCCCTGTCCCCGAACCCCGATGGCGTGGACGCCGACGGGTGCTTCTCCGGCAACGCCGTCTCCGACGGCGACCGTCTCGTCGCCTTCTACTCCGCGCACCGCGAGGACCGCTCGCCCCAGCACCAGCCGGTCACCTGCGCCATTTCCCACGACGGCGGCAACAGCTTCCGCCCGCGCGGCGAACTGCTCATCCCCGAGCTGCCCGAGGGCTGCACCATGTACCGCGACCCGTACGTCTGGCAGGACGGCGACGGCTGGCGGATGCTGGTCGGCGCCGCCCTCGCGGACGGCCGCGCCGCCGCCCTTCTCTACGACTCACCCGACCTGGAGAACTGGACCTACCGGGGGCCCTTCGCAGCCCGCCGTCCGGAGCCCATCGGTGGTACCGACCTGTTCACCGGCGAGGGCTGGGAATGCCCCCAATACCTCCCGGCAGCCGACGGACCCGGCGCCCTCATCCTCAGCACCTGGACCGAACCCACCGGCCCACAGAGCGTCGCGGCCCTGATCGGCGAAGAGCACGACGGCCACTTCAAGGCCGGCCCAGCGGTACCCGCCGACCACGGCCCCGACTGCTACGCACCCGCCCTGCTGCGCGCACCGGGCGGCCGGTGGCTGCTGTGGGGCTGGTCATGGGAAGCCCGCGACGAAGCCTGGGCTGTCGCGGACGGATGGGCCGGGGTCCTCACCCTGCCCCGCGAGATCCATGTCGACGACGACGGCACACTGCGCCAGCAACCCGCCACCGAACTGCTCGCCCTGCGCGGCGAGCACGCTGTCCACGCGGAGAGCGTGACCGACGGCCCGCAGCCGGTGGACCTCGGCAGCGTGGGCCGCGCTTTCGACCTGACGGCCCGTCTGGAGCCGACCGGAAACGCCGGTCTGCGGCTGCTCACCACCCCGGACGGCTCCGAGTACCTCGACATCCGCGTCGATACCGATGCGGGCGAACTGGTCGTCGACCGTGACCACGCCTCACTGGACCCCCGGTCCCGCGGCGGCTCCTACCGGATGCCCTGCCCCTCTGGTCAGCCGGTTGAGCTGCGCGTGGTCGTCGACCACTCCATCGCCGAGATCTTCCTGACCACCACCGGCCAGATCCTCACCCTGCGCTTCTACCCCACAGGGCAAGGCCCGTGGCGACTTGAGGCCCGCAGCGCACCGGGTACGCGCCTCGGCTTCGCGGTCGACGCGTGGGAGCTGCACCCGCTCGTGATCAAGGAGCCGAGCACCGGCACCGCAGAGCCGGCGCCGACGTCGCCGTAGAACCGACTCCAATCCTTCGATCCCCCACTCGGCAATGTGTCCCACCCCCTCTCCTAAGTGGTCTGCGTCGTAATTCCTTCGGGGGTTGATCATGTTGCCGGGGCGGCGGAGGATTCTTCTGGGTGATCGGCGGTGTGCCGGTCGAGCCTGGCCAGGAGATCGTCCAGGTCGGAGGTGGTGAACTTCCACTGGAACGGCTGTGCCGTGGCGT